>CAZYTO010000001.1:0-69659 GCA_964650405.1 uncultured Thermoanaerobaculia bacterium
CCCCGAAGCGCTCCCGGAAGAAGTCGGCGCCGTTGACGGCCAGGGAGCCGGTGGTGAGGCCGTGGAAGGCGTGATCAGTGAAGACGATGTCGGAGCGGCCCGTGGCGCAGCGGGCGAACTTCATGGCCCCTTCCACCGACTCCGTGCCGCTGTTGCAGAAGAAGACCCGGGACAGCCCGCCGCCCATGTGTCCGGTCAGCTTCTCGGCGACGAGCCCGGACAGGACGCTGCAGCTCATGCGGACGAGGTTGGGCAGCTCCTCGTCGAGCACCTCTCGCAGGATGGACTTGACTCTGGGATGATTGCGGCCGAGGGCGAAGACGCCCCATCCGGTGAGGAAGTCGAGGTATTTGTTGCCCTCGGCATCCCAGAGATGGCAACCTTCGCCGCGCACGTAGTGCTTGTCGAACCCGATCGTCTTCAGCATCTTCACGAAAGCCGGGTTCACATGCTCCGTGTGCAGGTCGTACGCGCGATCTTCGTTTTGCCGCAGCCAGGTCACAAACTCAGTGGTCATCACTCCGAATCATAACGTCAACGCCGGTCCCGTCACTCTGACCGTTGCCACTCGTGACAACCTCGCCACCTGCGCCGGATGGGAAGGGGCATTTGCCCGCGAGCGCAAGGACTGGCGCTTCTACGAGATCGTCGACGACACGCTGGGGCAGGCGGAGTTCGACTTCCGCTATCTCGTGCTCGACGGCGACGGCCAGCGCGCCGTGCAGCCGTTCTTCGTGCTCGACCAGGACGTCACAGCCGGCGCGGGGAAGGTGTTGCAGTCGCTGGTGGCGCGAGTGCGGCGCTTCTGGCCGCGCTTCCTGAAGATGCGGACCCTGATGGTCGGCTGCGCGGCGGGGGAGGGACATCTCGCGGCGCCGTGGGCCGGCGAGACGCTGGCCCGCGAGCTGCCGCGCATCGCCCGCGAGGCGAAAGCGGGGCTGGTGGTGATGAAGGAGTTCCCCTCGCGCTACCGGGAGGCGCTTGCCGCCTTGCCGGAGCATGGCTTCACACGCGTGCCGAGCCTGCCCATGACCCGCCTGTCGCTCGACTACGCGAGCTTCGACGACTACATCACGAAGAAGCTCAGCAAGGTGGCGCGCAAGAGCCTCCGCCGCAAGCTGCGCGTCGCGGAAGGCGCCGACCCGGCCGTCGAACTGCAGGTGGTCGAGGACGTCACGCCGTTCGTGGACGAGGTCTACCCGCTCTACCTGGCGGTCTACGACCGCTCGCCCCTGCACTTCGAGAAGCTGTCGAAGGAGCTTCTCTGCACGCTTGGCCGCCGGATGCCCGACAAGGTGCGCTTCTTCATCTGGCGCCAGGCAGGCAAAGCCATCGCCTTCAGCCTGTGCATGATCGCCGGCGACACGCTCTACGACGAGTACCTCGGCCTCGATTACAGCGTGGCCCTCGACCTCCACCTCTATTTCCACACGCTGCGCGACATCCTGACCTGGGCCATGGCCCACGGGCTCGAGTGGTACGTCAGCAGCGCGCTCAATTACGACCCCAAGCTGCACCTCCGCTGCGAACTGGCGCCGCTGGACCTCTACGTCCGGCACACTTCGCCGTTCATCAACTTCTTCATGAAGCGCATCCTGCCGTGGCTCGAGCCGACGCGCAGCGATCCCGTCCTGAAACGCTTCCCCAACTTCGCCGAGGTGTGGGGGCGGTGAAGCGCTGGTTCCTGAATCCGTATGTGCAGATCGGCCTCGGCGCGCTGCTGGTGACCGCCTCGGAACTGCTGCTCAAGCGCGGCGCGACGACCGGCATGCTGGCGTCGCTCTGGACCTGGGGCGGGATCGCCACGTATCTGCTCAGCTTCGCGAGCTGGCTGTACGTCCTGCGCCACCTGCCGCTGAGCATCGCCTTCGCTTTGATCAACGTCGTGCACGTCCTCGTGCCGCTGGGCGCGTGGCTGCTGCTACATGAGACGATCTCGATCCAACGGTGGGGAGGGATCTTCCTCGTTCTCTGCGGGACCGTGCTCGTGGCGCGGACGGGAGGGGAGGGATGACAGTTTTCGCCATCGCCCTCTGCGTCGTCTGCCAGCTTTTCCTCGTGACGGGGCAACTGCTGCTGAAGCGCGCCATGAATGCGACACCGGTCCGCTATGGCGTACTGGCCGGCGGCATCGCCCTTCTCGCGGCGTGGTTCTTCACCTGGCTCTACCTGCTGAAGTCGTGGGAGCTCAGCCACCTCTTCCCCTTCGAGGGTCTCAACCCGGCCCTCCTCGTCCTCGGCGCGTCGCTCTTCCTCAAGGAGCGGGTCCCGCTGCTGGCCTGGGCCGGCGTGGGCCTGATCAGCATCGGCGTGGCGCTGGTCGCGGGGAGTTGAGGCGCGTGCCCCAAGGGCGGTGGTCTCGACGTCTCCGCAGACGTGCGGAGCGCGATCGCCCTTGGAGCGATGCCGGGCCGAAGATAGGTCCGGCGTTCCCAATTCGAAAATGGATCGTCTAAGCTCCGTGTAGGGAGGAATTGCCGTGATGCGCAAACTCCGCACTTTGTCTCTCTTTCTGGCCCTGACCTCTTCTCTCCTCGCCGCCGCGCCGCCGCCGGCCACCATCGGGGAGACCACGAAACTTCCGATCGACCCCGCGGTGCGGACGGGAAGATTGAAAAACGGCCTGACCTACTACGTACGGCGGAACACGCGGCCCGAAAAACGCGCCGACATCTATCTGGCGGTCAATGCCGGCTCGACGCTCGAGGATGCCGACCAGCAGGGCCTGGCCCATTTCGTCGAGCACATGGCGTTCCGCGGGACGAAGCACTTCCAGAAGCACGAAGTCATCAACTTCCTGGAGCACACGGGCATGAGGTTCGGCCCGGACATCAACGCCTATACCAGCTTCGACGAAACGGTCTACACCCTCCGCGTCCCCACCGACGACGCGGAAATCGTGCGCAAGTCGCTGCTCATCCTGAGCGACTGGGCGCATGCCGTTTCCTTCGACGGCGCGGACATCGACAAGGAACGGGGGGTGGTGATCGAAGAGTGGCGCCTCGGCCGCGGCGCGGAAGCGCGCATGCGCGACAAGCAGTTTCCCATCCTCTTCAAGGGATCACGGTATGCCGAGCGCCTGACCATCGGCAAGAAGGAGGTCCTGGAGAAGGCGCCCCACGACGCCATCCGGCGGTTCTATCGCGACTGGTACCGTCCGAACCTGATGGCGGTGATTGCCGTCGGCGACTTCGATCCGGACACGATGGAGGCGGCCATTCGCAGCCAGTTCGCGCCTCTGACCAACCCGGCGCACCCGCGGCCGCGCACACTCTACCCGGTCCCGGACCATGCCGAGACCCTCATCTCCGTGGCCACCGACCCCGAGGCGACGTCCACCCGGGTGGCGGTCTACACCAAGATCAAGCGCCAAGGGCGATCGACGGTCGGGGACTACCGGCAGCAACTGGTCGAACGGCTTTACCACAGCATGGTCAACGACCGCCTCAGCGAGCTGCGGCGCATGCCGGATCCACCGTTCCTCTTCGCCTTCTCCACCTCGGGATCCTTCGTCCGCACTCGGGATGTGCTGTTTCAGACCGCCGGGGTGCAGGAGTCGAAGCTGGCCACCGGCCTCGATGCGCTGCTGGTCGAATTGGCGCGGGTGGACAAGCACGGCTTCAACCCGATGGAGCTCGAGCGGTCGAAGAAGGAGCTGCTCCGCGGCTACGAGCAGGCGTACAAGGAGCGCGACAAGCAGGAATCGGAGCAGTTCACTCGCGAGATCGTGGACGCATTTCTCGAGGGCGACCCGATGCCGGGCATCGAATTCGAGCTCGGCCTGGCCAGGCGATTCCTCCCCACCATCACTGTCGATGAAGTCAACCGCATGGCGCGCCAGTCGATCACCGGCAAGAATCGGGTCATCCTGGTCAACGGCTCGGAAAAGGCGGCGGCGCTGCTGCCGAGCGAAGCAAAGCTCCGCGAAGTCTTTACCGCCGCCCAGGCCAAAACGGTAGAGCCATGGGTGGATCGCGTCCGCCAGGAGCCACTGGTCCCTGAACCGCCGAAGTCGGGAACCATCGTCGAGGAGAGCACCATCCCGGAGCTGGGCGTGACGCGGTGGAGGCTGTCGAACGGCGTGGTGGTTCTGCTCAAGCCGACAGACTTCAAGAACGACCAGGTGCTACTCAGCGGATTCAGCCCGGGCGGGAGCTCGCTGCTTCCCGACGCGCAGTACACCTCGGCCAGTTTCGCCGGGGCGGTCCTGTCGGAGGGAGGCCTCGGCAAGTTCGACAGCGTCGAGCTCCGGAAGGCGCTGGCCGGGAAGATCGCCTCGGCCGGGGCGAACGTGGCCGAACTGGAAGAGACCGTGGGCGGGCAAGCGTCGCCGCAGGATCTGGAGACCATGTTTCAACTGCTCTACCTGCGGTTCACGGCGCCGCGGGCAGACGCAAAGGCGTTTGAATCGTGGAAGGCGCGCACCAAGGCATCCATCGAGAACCGCCAGGCACGTCCGGAGACCGTCTTCGGCGACACGGTGCAGGTGACCATGTCCCAGGGCCACTTCCGCCGCCGGCCGATCAGTCCGGAGATCCTCGATGAAATCGATCTGGCCACGGCCGAGGCGGTCTGGCGTGACCGCTTCGCCGACGCGGGCAACTTCACCTTCGGGATGGTGGGAGCGATGAAGATCGACGAGGTCCGCCCTCTCGTGCTGCAGTACCTCGGCGGGCTGCCATCGGCCGGCCGGAAGGAGAACTGGAAGGACGTCGGCGTGCGCCCTCCCGGCGGCGTGGTCAACTTCGGAGTGAAGAAGGGACTCGAGCCGAAGAGCCAGGTGCACATCGAGTTCACCGGCCCGGCATCGTGGTCGCGCGAGAACAGCCATCTCGCCACCTCGCTGGCCAGCGCGCTGCGCATTCGCATGCGCGAGGTCCTGCGCGAGGATTTGGGCGGAGTCTACGGCGTCGGCGTCTCCGGCGGAATCTCGCGGCGCCCTGTCGAACAAGTGTCCTTCACCATCTCGTTCGGCTGCGCGCCGGAGCGCGTAGCCGAGCTGCAGAAGGCCACCCTCGACCTCATCGAATCGGTGAAGAAGGACGGCTTCAGCGACGACATCGCCGCTAAAGTTCGCGAGCAGCAGGTCCGCGCACAGGAGACGGCGCTCCGGGAGAACGGCTACTGGCTCAGCGTCCTGCTGGGGTCCGCGCGCTTCGGCGACGACCCGAAGCTGGTGCTTCATTACGACGAACTGGTCAAGCTCGTGACCGCCGACTCCCTGCGCGACACCGCCCGAAAGTACTTCGATCCTCAACGCGTGGTGACCGGCGTCCTTGAACCGGAGGTGGCACCGTCACCGGCGTCCGAGAAGCACTGAGATTCGGGGACATACGAGTGGCACGACGGAATAGATGTCCCCGAGTCCGGCCGGCTTGAAGGAAGCGCGCCCACGGTCCGGTCACCGTTGCGGACAGTCACCGGCTGACGCGCGCCGTGCCGCCTTTCATGACCCGCTCGAAGGGAAAGCCCGCGCGCACGCTCTCGATCATCGCCTTGAACGAGTCCGCAGGCAGAGCCGAATGGTGCGCATCGATGTTCTCGATGCCGTCGACGTTGAAGCCGAGGCGGTGCTGAAGTCTTCTTCGTTGCCGAAGAGGACGTCGGCAAGGGAGACCAGCCTGCGATTGACCTCCCGAGCCCGCTCCGGACCACCGATGCCCTTCCTTAGAGACGGACGGTAATTGAGGTCGTACGACACGATGACGCCGCGGCGGCGCGCTGCCTCCATCGCTTCGTTTGCCACGAGCGGCGTCGTCTCGGAGAGCGCAGCGAAAATACCGCCGGTGTGGAACCAGCGGACGCCGCCGGCGAAGACGGCATCCCAATCCACGTCGCCCGGCTTCAATTGGGCCACGCCCGTGTGGCCGCGATCGGAGCACCCAAGCGCGGCGCGCACGCCGAAGCCGCGCTCGGTGAAGTTGAGGCCATTGTGGGCGCGCCGCCCGACGCCGTCGTCCCCTGCCCAGCGAAGCCACGAAAGGTCGACGCCGCCCTGCAGCATGAGATCCTCGACGAGCCGGCCCACGGCATTGTCGACGAGTGCCGTCACGATCGCCGTGCGAAGGCCGAAGCAGCGGCGGAGGCCGCGAGCCACGTTGTACTCGCCGCCTCCTTCCCATACCTGAAACGAGCGCGCCGTGGCCACGCGCCCCTCACCCGGATCGAGCCGCAGCATGACCTCGCCAAGGCTGACGAGGTCGAATCGGCAGCCGGAGGGATCGTTAATCTTCATTCAGAACGTGAACTTCGCGCCGAGCTGCACGATGCGCGGCGGCTCGATCTCCGTCACGGCGCCGAACGTGGCGCTGGTCATGTTCGTGTCGATGGTGCGGTAATTCTTCTTGTTGAACACGTTGAAGACCTCGACGCGGATCTGCATCTTGGTCCGGTCGGCGAAGCGGACGTCCTTGAAGGCGGAGAGGTCGGTGTCGAAATAGCTCGGCCCCACCAGGCCGTTGCGCGGCTCCGTGCCGAGCTGTCCCGCGGCCGGGCGGGCGAATGCGGCCGTATTGAGCCAGTGGCTTTGCGTTCTGCCGCCGGCAGGCGGCCCGTTCGGATCCTGGCCGGGGACGTAATTGGCGCGCAAGGTGACCTGATCGCCGAAAATCGTGGTGTTCGTTCCGGCGGTGACGGTGAGGCGGCGGCCGGTCGAGTACTTCGTCACGCCGGAGACCTCCCACCCGCCGAAAAGCCGGCCGCGCAGTCCCTGGTCCTCGCGGAAGAACGGCAGCCGGTAGATGTAGTTGACGGCCAGCACGTGCTTGCGGTCGAAGTCCTGATAGCCGTACTCGGCGGCGGGATTGCGTGGGTCCTGGGGCAGGCTGGCGGAGGACGTCGAGTCTTCGCTCTCGGCGTCGCCGCGCGCGCGGGAGAGCGTGTAGGCGATGCCGAAGGAGAAGTCGGTCGTCGAGCGGCGGTCGATGGCCACCTGCAGCGAGTCGTAGTCGGATCGCCCGGTTGTTTCGTTGATGACGATGCGGCCGAAGCCGCGGTACGGGCGGTTGGCGTTGATGGGCGTCGGCGCGAGGCCGGTCGTCGTGCTCGGCGTGACGAAGTTGAGCTCGCGCACCCGGAGCAGGTGGCGGGCCTTGTTGCCGACATAGGCCACGTCGGCGGCGATGTTCCAGGGCAATTCGCGCTGGAAGCCGAAGCTGTACGCGGTCACCTTCGGCATCGGGAAGTTCGTGGCCACGGCTTCGAAGCCGCCCGGCGGCGCGCTGCTGGCCACGCCTCCGCCGGGATTGTCGACGGAGCCGTTGGTCAGCTCGAGGGTGCGCACGAACGGAGGCGAGGCTCCCTGGTCGCGCGTGCTGTTCGTCACGGGACGGTCATAGAAGATACCGAAACCGCCGCGCACCATCGTCCGTCCCGTATTGAACGGGTCCCAGTTGAAGCCGAGGCGGGGGCCGAGGTTGTTGCCCGGCGTGTGATAGAGACTGCGGGGGATGCCGTTCTGGCCGGCCACCAGGATGCCGACGGCCGGCAGTCCGTTGACAATCACTCCCGTGCCGGGGACGAGATTCCCCTTGGAGTCGATCTGTGGGGCCAATGCGGGGTCGTAATGGTTCGGATCGAACGTGGCGATCCGATCGTGCCGTTCATAGACGCCAGGCATGTACTGATAGCGCAGGCCATAGCTCACGCTCAGGTTCGGCCGCAGTTGCCAGTGGTCCTGCGCATACGCCTCGGCCTGGTTGTACCGCATGTCCACGAACGGCGCGGCATCCGATTCCGTGTAGCGGTCATAGAGGCCGAGCAGGGCGTCGGCGAGCGCTACGCCGGTCCCCTTGGCGCGCGTGTCGGAGAAGGTGAATGCACCGGCGTCGGGAGTACGAAGCTCTTCCCCTTTTCGGAATTGCCCGATGTACGTGCCGAACTTCAGCTCGTGATTCCCCTGCAGCGAGGTCATGTTGTTCTTGATCGTGTAGTAGTTGCCGATGATCTTCGTCGGATAGTCACTCCCCAGCAGGCCAGTGCCGAGCGTATAGCCGGTCATGGAACGGACGTTCGGGGCGCGATCGCCCCGGTTGCTCGGGAAGATCTCGGGGATGTTGAGAGCGCTGCGCGAGAAAAGATCGCCGGTCTGGATGAGGTACTGGTCATTGCGCACGGCGCTTACGGTCATGTCGTGCAGCACATGCGCACCGAAGGTCTGCGTCAGATTGCTGACGAAGCTGTCGCTGAAGCGATGGTGGCTGGTGGGCACCTGGGCGAAGCCGGAGCTGCCGCCGAACGAGCCGTACGGCTCGAGCTGCTGGACGTTGTCGCGGAGATAGCGCCCAGAGAGCGACGACGACGGGCTCAATGCCGTGTCCATGCGGATGATGTCCTCGCGGATCTCGCGATTCTGCGTCGGGGTGAGCGTGGCGATGGCGCGCAGGTTGGCGTCGGGATCGGGAAACAGCGCCACCAGCGCCGATCCATTCTTGGAGATCAGCTCGGGCGGGATGATCCCGCCCGGGAACGGTTTGCCGGTCGACGGATCGATGGGCTGCTTCGGCGACTGCGAGAAATCGCCCATGCGCTCGCGCAGGCTCGGCACGGCGGCAATCATCGTCAGGCCGACCTGGCTGTTGAGGTGCTTGTACTCCTGGCCGGCGAAGAAGAAGAAGCGCGCGTCGTCCGATACATGCGTCGCCACGGGGCCGCCGAAGTTCCAGCCGTAGTCCTTGAGATTGAGGTGGTCCTTCTGATGGGTGCGGAGATTCTTCGCGTCGAAGCGGTCGTCGCGGAGAAAGTCGTAGGCCGTGCCGTGAAACTCCTTCGTCCCGCGCTTGGTCACGACGTTGATCTGTGCGCCGCCGGCCTTGCCGTACTCGGCGTCGTACGGGTTGGAGATCACCTTGAACTCTTCGACGGAGTCGATGCTGACGTTGTGCACCTGCGTGGCATTCGAGCCGACGTCGAGATTCTCGGCGCCGTCGAGGGTGAGGCTGGCGAAGTTCTTCCGCAGTCCGTTGATCTGCTGGCCGTCGGCGCGGAAGCTCGTGCCCGACTCGTAGCTCCCTTCATTGCGCGATACGCCGGGGACCAGCGTGACGAGCTGCATGTACGTGCGGCCGTCGATGGCCAGCTCCTTCGTCTGATCGCCGCTGATGAGGTGCGCGACGTTGGGACTGGAGGAGACCAGCGGCTCCTTTCCCCGCACCTCCATCACTTCGCTGAGCGGTCCGAGCTGGAGCGTGATGTCGACGCGCAGGCGCGCGTTCAGCTCGACCTTCATGTCCTTGCGGATGAACTTCTGGAAGCCGGAGAGCTCGGCGGTCAGGTTGGCCCGGCCGTACGGAAGGCTGGCCAGGAGGAAGAAGCCGGCCGCGTTGGTCTGCGTGCTTCGCTCGACGCCGATGTCCGGAAAGGCGAGGCGTACGTCGACGCCGGGGAGCGCGCCGCCGGCGGAGTCGCGGACGAAGCCGGAGACTTCGCCGACGATGTTCTGGGCCGTGGCGGGGAGGGCAGCCAGCAAGGCGAGGAAGAGCAGCGTCCAGAAAGAGTGGCGAGAGGAGGGGGTCGGCATCCGTTACCTCCGTCGGCTTCGCAGCCTGATTCTACCTAATTTGACCTTTCAGAAGACAATATGCCGTCCAAGTGGTCGGTGTCAAGCAGCTTTCTCCTTGACTCATGACGTGAGCGCAGGCTAATTTGTCCATGTTCAGGTCAAATGTGCTCCTGCGCACCAGTTTCTGTTACTAGAGTGGCGAAACGATGAGACGGATCGACCCCAACAACTTCCACGTCGCCACCCGCGGCACCCCCCGGCAGATCAACCGCCAGATCGCCCTCAATCTCATCCGCACCCGCCAGCCCATCTCCCGCGCCGACCTGGCCCGCTCCATGAACATGCGCCGCGGCGCGGTCAGCCTCCTCGTCAACGAGCTGATCGAAGAAGGGCTCATCTTCGAGGGCGCCACCGGCGAGACCTCCCGCGGCCGCAAACCGAAGTTCCTCTTCGTCGACACCCGCTCGCGCTGCGCCGTGGCCGTCGACGTCCGCCCGACGCGCACGTACTTCATGGTCACCGATCTCGTCGGCCGCCCGCTGGTGGGCATCACCAGCTTCGCCACCGAGCGCGAGCCGGAGCGTTTCGTCAGCGAGTTGACCAAACGCATTCACCGCGCGCTCTCCGATCACGACGAGCTCGGCGAGTGCGCCGGCGTGGGCATCGTCGTCCCGGGCATGGTCGACAGCACGCGCAGCCGGGTGCTCTTCGCCCCTCGCCTGGGCTGGCACGATCTGCCGCTGCTCGAGCCGCTGGAGAAAGCGCTGGGGATGCCGGTATCGATCGAGAACTCCGGCCGGGCCTGCGCGCTCGCGCAGTTGTGGGCGACGCGCGGCGGCACCGACACCCCCGACGACTTCGTCTTCGTCAGCGTCTCCGACGGCCTCGGTGTCGGCGTCATCGTGAAGGGGGAGTTGCTGCGCGGACAGCACAATGTGGCCGGCGAATTCGGCCACATGGCGCTCAGCATCGACGGCCCGCGCTGCGCCTGCGGCGTCAACGGCTGCTGGGAGAGCTACGTCTCCAATCTGGCCACGCTCTCGCGCTATTTCGGACGCAACCTCGCCGACGATCCACCGGCCGAGTCGATGACCCTGGCCATGGATGACCTCATCGCACTGGCGCACTCCGGCGACGCCAAGGCCCTGAGCGCACTGCAAACCACGGCCCGCTACCTCGGCTTCGGCCTGGCCTCGGTGGTCAATGCCGTCGATCCGGCCCGCATTTACATCGGCGGCGAGCTGACGGCGGCGTGGGATCTCGTCGAGGGCACGGTGCGCGGCAGCCTGAAGGAGCGGACCCTGCGTCCGGTCGGCCGCCATGTCGAGATCGTCGTGGTGCCGGCCAGCGACTATCCCCGCCTCAAAGGAGCCGCCGCCCTCGTTTCCGCCCCCTCGTTCGCCGCGCCGGTCGTCGCATAGAAATAAGGAGGCCGCCTCGATCATGACGAAGCTCGCACTGGTCACGGGAGCCGGCAGCGGCATCGGGCGCGCGACGGCAATGGCCCTCGGCGGGCTGGGGATGGACGTGGCCGTGCACTATTTCCGCAACGCCGACGGCGCCAGGGAGACGGTCGCACAATTGCAGACGCTCGGCCGCAACGCCGATGCATTCCAGGCCGATCTGTCCCAATGGAGCGAAGTGCGCGATGTGGTCCGTGCAGTCGAGAATCGCTTCGGCGCGATCGACGTCCTGATCAACAACGCCGGCGATCTCGTCGAACGGCGCACCCTGCTCGAGATGACCGAGGCGCTGTGGCACACCATCCTCGACCTCAACCTGACCAGCGCGTTCTTTTGCACCCGGGCCGTCGTGCCCGGGATGAGGGCCCGCCGCAGCGGCGCGATCGTCAACGTCTCGTCGCTGGCCGCCCACAATGGGGGCGGGCCGGGCGCGTTCGCCTATGCCGCTGCCAAGGGCGGGCTGATCTCGTTCACCAAGGCCATTGCCAAGGAGCTGGCGCCGAGCGGCATCCGCGTCAATGCGGTCGCGCCGGCGCTCATCGGCGAGACGCACTTTCACGAGCGTTACACGCCGCGGCAGACCTTCGACAACGTCGTGAAATCGATTCCGCTCGGCCGCGCCGGCACGCCTGAAGACGTCGCGCGCGTCATCGCCTTCCTGGCCAGCGAAGACAGCGCTTACCTGGCCGGCGAGACGATCGACATCACCGGCGGATTGCACGTGAGGTAATGATGATGAAGAAATGCGTGCTGCTGCTCGCGCTCTGCGCCGTTCCCGCTCATGCCGAGGAGATTCCGACGTATGCGGCGCTCCTGGCGCGGCCGGTTCATTTGAAGCCGGAGTTGGAGGGCGTCCACCCGCGGGTCTTCGTCACGGCGGAGGAGATCGCGGCGCTGCGCGAGCGCGCGCGGACGACCCATCGTGAAGAGTGGGCGGGCGTCCTAGCCAACCTCGCCGCGCTCAAGGGGGATCCGCCCAAACCGCCGGGCCCGCAGGAGCGGCGCGCCCAGAACACGATCGCCTATGCCATCGCCGAGGTGAGCCTCGCCTATGCCATAGAGAAGAAGCCGGAGTACCTCGAGGCGGCGCGCAAGTGGACGCTCGCGGCCATCGACTACGAGCCGTGGGGATACACGTACAACCTCCCGAACGTCGACCTTGCCGCCGCGCATCTGCTCTATGCCATCGGCTGGTCGTACGACCTTCTCTATCACGACCTGCCGGACGCGGAGCGGCAGCGGATCCGGGCCTCGCTCGAGCGCCACGCCGATCTCGTCTACGACTATTTCGCATCGAAGAAGAAGCTCAACTTCACGCAGAACCACGACTTCATCACCACGTCCGGACTGGGCATCGTGGCGCTGACGCTCCTGGGCGAGTCGCCGAACGCGCCGAAGTGGGCGGCCCTGGCCCGCGCGCATCACGACCGCGCCGGGTATCTGCTCAGCCCTGACGGCCATTACTTCGAAGGCTTCGAGTATTGGACGTTTTCCGCGCCGTGGCTCGTGCACTTCCTCGACGCCTGGGAGCACTCCACGGGCGAGAGCCTGTGGGATCGCGACCTCTTCCGCAACTGGAAGCTCTACGTCGCGCACTCGGTCCTCCCCGACGGAAAGACCGTGACCGACTTCGGCGACATATGGGAAGGTCCTGTCACGCGCGCCCACAAGGGCGCCGATTACCCGCGCGTCTATCCCGGCGGAACGCTGCGCAGCAACTACAACATCCTCTATCGCGTCGCGGCCCGATTGCACGATCCGGAAACGCAGGCCGTGGCCGAGCGCATGCGCGGCTTCGGGCAGAGCAATCACGAGGAGTATTGGACGTTGATCTGGCGCGATCCGTCTCTGGAGGCAGCGCCGATGTCGCACATTCCCTTGCGCCATCACTTCGCGGATTCCGGCTACGTCTACGTACGGACGTCGTGGGAAGGGGATGCGACCGTCCTCGCGTTCAAAGCCGGCCCGCCGGAAGGGCATCGTGCACTGGCATTGGAGGCGAAGATTCCGGAGTGTACGCCCAGCGACGGCCACGCCCACCCGGACGCCAACAGCTTCATCTTCTATGCCCGCGGCCGCTACCTCACCGGCGACACCGGCTACGCGGGCCAGCCGCGCTCACGCAACCACAACACCATTTCCGTCGGCGGGATCGGGCAGGGGAGAGAGGGCAATCACGACGTCTGGGCCGGCATGGCGCGCGCGTCGCTGGACGGGATCCGCATCGTCGACGCGCAGTTGAGCGCCGGCAAGCCTCGCATCGTCGGCGAAGCGGCCGGCGCCTACACGAAGGATGCCGCGCTCGCGCGCTTCGAGCGCGAGGTCATTCTCGATCCGCAGCAGGTCACGCTCCAGGTCCGCGACCGCATCGAAACGCGCGAGCCGAAGACGGTGGAGTGGACGCTCAATGGCGACACGCCCTTCGTGAAGCGGGCCGGCGCCTTCGGCGACGGGGCAGTGGACGTCATCCCCAATCCTCCCAGCGGTGCGAAATTCGAGCTGCGCCCGACGGAGGTCAGTGCTCCCGGCCCTCCCGGCTCGCTCACGAAAGGACCGGTGGAATCGCGCGGCGACCAGATCGCGATCACCGCGCCGCCGGCGACGAAGTTCGTCTTCGAAGCGACTCTGCGGCCGGCGACGAACGCCGCGGCGGTGGGGCGGTGACGGTCGTCGAAGGACAGGCGGCGCGCTTCGCGCCCGCGGAGAGCGTTGCCACGCACGTGCGTTGGGTGGTCTGCGCGCTCCTCTTCTTCGCCACGACGATCAACTACATCGACCGCCAGATCCTCGCCCTCATCAAGGAGTTCATCGATCGCGACCTGGGATGGACGAACGCGCAGTTCGGCCTCGCCAACTCCGCCTTTCAGGGCGCCTATGCCGCCGGCCTGCTGCTGTTCGGCTGGTTCGTCGATCGCCATGGCCCGAAGCTCGGCCTCGCCGTCTCCATCGTGGCCTGGAGCCTCTCGGCGATGGCGCACTCGTTGTCGGGCTCCATCGGCGGCTTCTTCACCGCCCGCGTAGCGCTCGGCGCCAGTGAAGGGGGCAACTTCCCCTCGGCCATCAAGGCGGTCGCGCATTGGTTTCCGCAGCGCGAGCGCGCCTTTGCCACCGCCATCTTCAATTCCGGCGCAAACGTCGGCGCCATCATCGCCCCGGCCACCATCCCCATCATCGCCTACAGCCTCGGCTGGCGCTGGGCGTTCGTCTTCGCCGGGCTGGCGGGGTTTCTCTGGCTTCCTTTCTGGCTGACGCTCTACCGCTCGCCGCCCAACGACGTGGACGAGCCCAGGGAAACGCAAGGCCGCCCCATGGGATGGCTTCGCGCACTACGCCATCGCCAGACGTGGTCCTTCGTCGTGGCGAAGTTCATCACCGATCCCGTGTGGTGGTTCTTCCTCATCTGGCTGCCTGACTACTTCAAGGCACCGCGCGGCCTAAAAATCAAGAAGAGCTGGGTGCACCTCGTCACGATCTACGCCATCGGGAGGTGCTTCAGCATCTTCGGCGGCTGGGTGACGGGATACCTCACCCGCCGGGGATGGAGCGTGACGCGCGCGCGCAAGACGGGGATGTTTCTCTTCGCCCTGTGCGTCGTGCCCATCATCGCCGCGACGCGCGTGGGCGACTGGCCCGCCGTATTGCTCATCGGCCTGGCCGCCTCCGCCCATCAGGCCTTCTCGGCCAACCTCTTCACGACCGTCTCCGACATGTTCGCCAGGAAAGACGTGGCCACGATCATCGGCCTGGGCGGGATGACCGGCTCGATCGGCGGCATCCTTTTCCCCTGGTTTTCCGGCCGCATTCTCGATCGCTACCACGCCCTCGGCAACGTCACGGCCGGCTATCAGATCCTGTTCGCCATCTGCGCGTCGGCGTATGTCGTCGCCTTCGCCATCCATCACGTGCTCGCCCCCAAATTCGAACGAGTTGAGGAGTTGCCATGAAGCCGTTCATTCACGAGGACTTCCTGCTGGAGACCGACGTGGCCCGGGATCTCTACCACCGCTGTGTGAAGCACCTGCCCATCATCGACTATCACTGTCACCTGCCGGTGGAGCACATCGCGCGCAATCACCAGTTCCGCTCCATCGCCGAGGCCTGGCTGGAGGGCGATCACTACAAGTGGCGGGCCATGCGCACGAACGGCGTCGACGAACGCTATTGCACGGGCGATGGGTCCGACTGGGAGAAATTCGAGGCCTGGGCGAATACGGTCCCGGCCACGATGCGCAATCCGCTCTATCACTGGACGCACATCGAGCTGAAGAGCCCCTTCGGCATCACCGACCGCCTCTCCGGCCGCAATGCGCGGGCCGTCTTCGACCGCTGCAATGAGCTCCTCCGCCAGCCGGAGTTCTCGACGCAGGGTCTGCTCCGCCAGGCGAACGTTACGTTGGTCGGCACGACCGACGATCCGGCGGATTCGCTCGAGTTCCACGAGGCACTGGCCAACGATGACGCCGACTTCCGCGTCGTCCCGACGTGGCGCCCCGACGCCGCGCTGGCCGTCGACGATCCGCCTTCCTTCAATGCGTGGATTGCACGGCTGGAGGCGGCGGCCGGAATGTCGATCGGCAATTTCGCACAGTTGATGGAAGCGCTCGAGCGACGGCATGGGGCCTTCCACGAGGCCGGCTGCCGGATGTCGGATCACGGCCTGGAAGAGATCTATGCCGACGAATGGTCGGACGCCGAGGTGGTCTTGACGTTCGATCGCGTCCGGACCGGCAAGGTCATCGAGGCGGATGCCGTGCGGCGCTGGAAATCGGCGCTGCTCCATCGCTTCGCGGTCATGGACCACGGCCGGGGCTGGGTCCAGCAGTTCCACCTCGGCGCGATGCGCAACAACAACGCCCGCAAGCTGCGCGCCATCGGCCGTGACTCCGGCTTCGACTCCATCGGCGACTTCGAAATGGGACGCCCGCTGTCGCGCTTCTTCGACCGCCTCGAGCAGGGCGGCCTGGTGGCGAAGACCATCCTCTACAACCTCAATCCCCGCGACAACGAGCTGATGGCCACGATGATCGGCAATTTCCAGGACGGCTCCGTGCCGGGCAAGATGCAATACGGCTCGGGATGGTGGTTCCTCGACCAGCTCGACGGCATGACTGCGCAGATGACGGCCCTGTCGAACCTGAGCCTCTTCTCGCGCTTCATCGGCATGATCACCGACTCGCGGTGTTTCCTGTCGTACTCGCGGCACGACTATTTCCGCCGCCTCGTGTGCAATCTCCTCGGCGAGGACGTTCGGCGCGGCCTTCTCCCCGACGACCGCGAAGCACTGGCCCTCATGGCCCAGGACGTCTCGTTCTTCAATGCCCGGGACTATCTCGGCCTGGAGCTCGGCCGCTCTGCGCGCGACGTCGTTCGCGCCGCGGCATGAGCGGGCTCGAGCTCTTCCGTCTCGACGGCCGGCGTGCCGTCGTGACCGGCGCCGGGCGCGGCCTCGGCGCCGCGATGGCGGACGCATTGGAGGAGGCCGGCGCGGCGGTCGCTCGCGTGACGCGCAGGGAAGCGGAGCTCAGCGACCGCAAGTCCGTGACCTCGCTCTTCGACCGCATCGGCGAGGCCGACATCCTCGTCAACAACGCCGGCATCGTCCGCCGCGCACCGGCCATCGAATACTCGGACGACGATTGGGACGCCGTCATCGAGGTCAACCTTCGATCAGTCTTCGTCCTCTCGCGGGACTTCGCGCGGCGCCTCGCCGCGCGCAAGAGCGGCGGGCGGATCATCAACATCGCATCCATGCTGTCGTTTCAGGGCGGCATCCGCGTGCCCGCCTATGCGGCCGCGAAGAGCGGCCTGCTCGGCCTGACGCGCGCGCTGGCCAACGAGCTCGCGCCGCTCGGCATCAACGTCAATGCCATTGCGCCAGGCTACATGGCCACCGACAACACGCAGGCGCTGCGCGACGATCCGGAACGCAGCCGCCAGATCGTGGAGCGCATTCCCGCCGGGCGGTGGGGCACGCCCGGCGATCTCAAGGGTGCGGTAGTATTTCTGGCCTCGGCCGCGTCGGCGTACGTGCACGGCACGACGCTCGCCGTCGACGGCGGCTGGCTGTCACGATGACCGCGCCGCCTTCACCCCTCACCGCTGCGACGTACGGGCGCGCCTTCGCCGTGATCGGCTCGCCAGCCGGAATGCCATGAAGATCGTCGACGCCAAGGTGATTGTCTGTTCCCCGGGCCGCAATTTCGTGACGCTCAAGCTCGTCACCGAAGACGGCATCCACGGCCTCGGCGACGCAACGCTGAACGGGCGCGAGCTGGCCGTTGCTTCGTACCTGAGCGACCACGTCCTCCCCCTCCTCATCGGCCGCGACGCGCGCAAGATCGAAGACACGTGGCACTATCTCTACAAGGGCGCCTACTGGCGCCGCGGACCGGTGACGATGACGGCCATAGCCGCCGTCGACTGCGCCTTGTGGGACATCCGCGGCAAGGCCCTGCAGACGCCGCTGTATCAACTGCTCGGCGGCGCGTCGCGCGATGGCGTGCTCGTCTACGGCCACGCCAACGGCGACACGATCGAAGCCACCGTCGACGCCGTCCGCCACTACCTCGGCCTGGGTTACAAGGCTGTCCGCGCGCAATGCGGCATTCCCGGCCTCCCCAATGCCTACGGTGTCGGCCGCGGTGCGATGTTCTATGAGCCGGCGGAGAAGGGGAAACCGCTGGAGACGCGTTGGGACACGGCCGCATATCTCGACCTCGTCCCGAAACTGTTCGAGCGCCTGCGCAACGAGGTCGGCGCCGACCCCCTGCTGCTGCACGACGCCCATCACCGCCTCACGCCCATCGAGGCCGCCCGCCTCGGCAAGAGCCTCGAGCCGTATCACCTCTTCTGGCTCGAGGATCCCACCGAGGCCGAGGCGCAGGAGGCGTTTCGCCTGATCCGCCGGCACACGACCACGCCGCTCGCCGTCGGCGAAGTCTTCAACACCATCTACGACTGCCATCAGCTCATTCAGGAGCAGTTGATCGACTACATCCGCGCCACGGTCGTCCACGCCGGCGGCATCACGCACCTGCGCAAGATCGCCGCGCTGGCGGAGCTCCATCAGGTCCGCACCGGCTCGCACGGCGCGACGGACCTCAGCCCGGTCTGCATGGCCGCCGCCCTCCACTTCGATCTCAGCGTTCACAACTTCGGCATCCAGGAGTACATGCGCCACACCGCGGAGTGCGATCGCGTGTTTCCGCACAGCTACACGTTCGAGGGCGGCTTCATGCATCCCGGCGACGCTCCCGGCCTCGGCGTCGACATCGACGAAGCGTTGGCCGCGCAGTATCCGTACGAGCGCGCCTATCTCCCCGTCAACCGGCGCACCGACGGCACCGTGCACAGTTGGTAGCGCGCCGGCAGGCCCCGATGCAGTGAACGGCCCCGCAGGCGAACGACATGGCCGAGGCGTCGCGCCGCTCGACCGGTACATCCGCCACACGTGCCGATTCCGTTCTGAACCGCTTCCCCAACGTCGCGGAGGTGTCGGGGAGGTGAAGTGCTGGTTCTTGCGGCCCCGACGGGAGGGGCGGCATCGCCCTCCTGGCCGCATGGTTTTCATGTGGCTCTACCTCGCCCAACTTCGCGTCGTGCCCTCCACTAGTCTTAGAGGCACGTGGCGACGTTTCCTGGATGCACCTCCGGAGTGGTTACATTCGACGCGTGGACGCGCTACATATGCCGTCTTGGGTATCCCGATTCACGCGCCACGTGTGCGGGCTTGATCGTGCGGAGTCCCCTGCTCGGTGCTTGGCCAAGAGAGACGTCGTTGGTGGATGCCGTGGGGTGTGGTACAGCCAAGTAGGCCTTTGCACCTGCGCGGTCCGCCCGCGGTGAAGCGTGGTGGAAGTGATCGGTTCAGTTGGAGTTGAGTCATGATGGCGTGGCGCTGATCAAAGTCGAACCGACGACCTCCTTGAGGTGCGACTCAGGCGACGGATCGCGTACTGCGCGGCGGGTTGGGCGGCCAAGCACGCGTTGACCCTGGAAGGGAAAGCTCTGCGTCTTGGTCGCGATCTCCTTACAAGGTCGGCGTTGGGTCTCGAGTCCAAAATAGTGACTCGCGAGTCCGTGATTCGGTGGCGCGAGTCAAAGTTAGGGACTCAGGGGTCAAACATTGAGACTCATGAGACTCTGGGTGTGGCTATTATGGGCTGATATTTAGACTGTTGAGTCAAATGTCTTGACTCATGGGTCTGAAATCAGGACTATTGAGTCTCTTATATTGTGTCTTTGACCCAATACATCACCTCGTGAGTCGTTAGTTGAGGCTCACGCGTCTTAATATAAGACTCAGAAGTCTGAAATAATGGCTATGATGGCCTAAACATCTGACTCGCGAGTCTCTTTGTTGGACTCCACCCCGCGTGCGGGAGACTGCGTTGCCGGATCTGCTCGGTCGTGAGGCAATGCCGGAGGCCCGCGACCCTGGAAATGAGACTCGAGACCTCCGCCGGCATGCTCGCGAGCTTGCGATCTTCGATGAACAGCCAGATATCGAGACTCGCGAGCTCGCGTTCTTGACCGTGCAGCCGGTGCGCCTGCCTGTGGACCCAGGGAATCGGACTGGCGAGCGACCGGCGGAGCCTGCGGAGTCGCGCGGGCTGGCTGAAGAGCGAGGAGGCGTCACTCGGGGCCCTGTCCCTGGCGGTCCATCGAGTGCGCCGCCCCGTCTTCAGCAACCGCCTGCTCTCACTTCTTCCCCGTCACCTCGATTCGTACCTCGTCCCCGTTCGCGCGGATCTCGGGGACGTACATTGCCTGCGCCAGCAGGGGCAGGGCGTGGAAGGCGCCGGGGACTTCGGCGCGCAGGGTGTAGCGGATCTCCCAGATGCCCTGGGGGAGGTGGTCGAGGAACATGGCCACTTTCCGGTCGCGCAGTTCCTGGTAGATCCAGGCCGTGCGGCCGGTGAGATCGGCGGAGGCATCGCGTTGCGTGACGGTGGGCTGCTCGCCGGGCGGCGTGGGGGAGTCGACGAACTTGCGGGTGACGGTGCCGCTGCGGAGCTCCCGCGCGTCCAGCGGCTCGCCGCTCTGGAGGGCGATGGCTTCGAGTCCGGCCGGCTTGAGGTCCTCGAAGAGCAGGTAGTCGTAGTCGTTCTTCGACTCGACGGTGAGGACGACCTCCACGCGGTCTCCGCTCTCGACCGAGCCGCCGTCGGGCAGGGGCACAGTCTCGTACACGATGCCTTTCAGCAGGGTGGGATGGGGGACGAGCTTGAAGTAGTCGCGGCGCACGTAGATCTCGTTCCCGGCCGCCTTCACCGGTTCTTCGAGTGAGACGAAGCGCGCCTCGGCCGAGAAGTAGAGGGGCGCATCGCCGTTCCCGCGGGTGCGGCGGATGGTGATCTCGTTGACGCCGTCGTGGGTGAAGGCGGGGTCGATGACGAAGCGGCTCGGCGCGCCGAGGATGCCGGCGGGAGTGACGGTCTTCGACGCGATGGCATGGCCGTTCACCGAGAGCTCGTAGCCGATGTCGCCCTTCAGCTCGCCGCTGGTGCGCATGTAGTCGTTGAGGCCGAGGAGGGCGATGGCCGTGTCGCGGGTATTGTTCCACTGCGCGCCGCGGCGGTTCTTCACCAGCCAGTTCATCACCGGCTCGATGAGGGCATTCTTCGGATCGACCGCCACCAGCGCCTGCAGGGCGAAGGACGTCGTCTCCACGGGACCGTCGTACCAATGCCACCAGAAGCGATCCTCACCCCAGTGCGCGGTGGCCATCGTCTCGGTAGCCGACGAACCGCCGCGCACAAGCACGGATTGATCGGGAGTGCGGTCGATCTGCACGCCGTCTTCGAGATTGCGCACGAGCACCTGGGCGCTCGCGGCATCGCCGAGATCATGCGCGGCCAGCGCCAGCAACGCGCGTGAGTAGGCCGTCAGCCGCTCGCGATTCGCATAGGCGTCGTCGAAGGCCTTCGTCATGGCCTTGCTGTGAGTCATGATTCTGTTTGCGCGGTTCCAGGCGGCCAGCGCATGGAGGATCCATGCCTCGTTGGCGTGATCTCCATGGATTGCCGGAAGTTGATCGTCGAGATACTTCGCAGCCCTCCCGACGGCCTCGTCCTCCACCGCCAGTCCCCCCTCTTTGGCGACGGCGAAGCCCCAGACGACATAGCCGGTCATGAAGAGGTCGCTGTTGCCCTCTTTCCACCATCCCCAGCCGCCGTCGCTGTGCTGGAAGTCGTACAGGCGGTCCATCGACGCGGTGGTGATGGCCTCGAGCTGGTGCAGGTCCTTCTTTCCCTTGGGATGTGTGGCGGCGGCGGAGCCGGACTCGATGCCGCCAAACACCCGCCCTTCGATGTCCGCAGGATCGAGACCGTTCGTCTTCAACGTGCGCGCCACGATGGCCGCGGGCAGAAAGCGGCTCATCGTCTGTTCCGTGCAGCCGTACGGATAGTCGATGAGGTAGGGGAGTGCGTCGAGCATCGTCACGGCCAGGCTGGGGGAGATCTGTACGCTGAGCGTGGTGGCGCGGCGCGCAGAGGGGAGGTCGAGGCGGACCAGCGCCTCCGTTCCGCGCAACTTGCCGGAGCGGGCCACGAGCTTGTCGATGCCATGCTCGTAGACGGTGAACGACTTCTCCATTGCGTCGTTGTGCGCCCCGCCGCGGCCGGTGACGCGCAGCATGGCCGGGCCGGCATGTTCGGCCACGACTGCCCAGTCGACGCGCGTCTCGCCGTTGGCCGGAACGTCGACGGTCGTGGCATCGCCGTTCACGCGGCCGGACAAGGTCAGTCCTTCCACATCGAGGGACGGCCTGACGTGCTGGACGTCGGCGGTGTTGTTGTTGAGGACGGCCGAGACGACGGTGTGGTCGCCGGTCACGAAGAAGCGCGGCCCTTCCAGCCGGACGAGGAGCGGCAGGTTCGTTCGGGCCGTGGCGGAGGCCATGCCGAACTGCGAGCCGGCGGTGACGGCACGCGCGGTCGTGCGCCACGTGGTCAGGGCCTCGGGATAGTCGAAGCTGACGGTGGCCTTGCCGTCAGCACCGGTGATGACGTCCGGCCTCCAGAACGCCGTGGAGCGGAAGTCGTGACGCACCTGGACCGCAGCCGCGGACTGGATCCCGGTGGGCTCGGTATCCCGTTTCGTGACCATATTCAGTCGCACAGACATCGACGGCTTTGCGACCGTGATGGCTTCCAGAAGCGGCGCTTCGGTGGTGACGGTGATGGCGTCCGCGACCGGCTTCGGAGGCGGAGGAGCGGGGAGCGTCTGGACGCCGCCCACTACGCCACCCACGACTCCGCGGCCCCCGAAAGCAAAGCCTGTCTGGTTTGCTCCGTCGACCTCGTAATAGGGCAGGAGAAGAGACGAGTCTGGTGCGGCAGCGTTCGTCGCGGTCTTCGTGGCCTGCTCATCGACCAGCGCGCCTTTTCCGTCCTCCACCAACCGCACGTAGCGTTGCGACAGGACGCTCGACTCGATCCCCAGGCTCTGCGTGCGGAGGTCGTTGTAGAAGAACTGCCGGGGATCGCCGGCGTAGTCCTGGGCGATGGCGGTCACGGACGCGTCGGATACGGCCACCGCCACCTCTGCCGGCACGGGTTTGCCGGCGGCATCGCGCGTCGTCACGGTGACGGTGCCCTTCTGCCGCGGCTCGTAATCCTCGCGGTCCGTGTGCACCTCGACTTTCACGAACTTCTCGACCGGCGGGACGACGATCTCCTTCGTCTCCGTTGCCACCGCGCGGTCGAACATCGACGAAGCGGTGATGAAGAAATTCGGTATGTGGTGCCGGTCGATGGGCAGTTCGATCATCTTCACGGTCCCGTCGAGGTGAACGACCTGGGTCTGGTCGATGTCCAGCGTCGTCGTGGTCACCATCACCCACCGCCCGCTGGACGGCGTGGCGATCATCACCGGCATGGTGGCGCCGGCATGGACCGTGTCCTGATCGATCACGAGATCGAGGCCGGCGGAGTGGTAACCGACTTCATTGGTGGCGTGCTCGGTGACCCACACCGCCGTCTCCGCCGTGACGAGGTCGCGCGCCCGCAGCGGCCGGTCGCCGTCGCGGTCCTCGCTCGTCCATTTCGCTACGTAGTATCCGGTGCGCGAGGGCGTGAACGTGAACGTGGCGTTGCCCTTCACGTCCGTGTTCACCTTCGAGGTCGTGACCTCCTCGTCGTGATACGACGCCACTCTCTGCCGCCATCCCGGAGGCGGGAAGGGAGCCGTGGCCGCCCGTGCCCGCTCCACTTCGCGGACGGTGACGTCGCGGCCGGCAGGATCGGTCCAGATCTCCTCCCAGGTGCGCCGGAAGACTTTCACGGTGCCTGTCGTCGGGACGGGCTCGTCGTTCGCGTCGGCGGCGTTGAAGTCGATCGAGACGCGCTCATTCGGCAGGCGCAGGTAGTGCTGGGGGTGACCGTTGACGGCATACCGCTGCTTCATCACGGCCACGGTTCCGCTGCCCGTCACCTCGCGCCGCGAGGCGTCCGTCACCTTCACGGCGATGATGTACGCCGTGTCGGGACCGTCGCGGTCGGTGTCGATGTGCACGACAGCCCGGCCGCTCGCATCCGTCTTCAGCGTCTCGTGATGCAATTCCTCCCCGCTGCCGGAATCATCGGAGCTCGACTGGTCGGGATAGAACCAGCCGTACTCGTGCCACGGATGCCAGTCGCGATGGTACGGGGCCTTCTCTATGTCCACCTCGACGGTGGCATTGGCGACCGGACCGCCGAAGTAGTAGGACGCCTCCACGCTGGCCTCGATGGTGTCGCCGAGACGGTATCGCTTCTTCTTCCCGTCCTCCTCGGGCGTCGAGACGGTCACCCGAAACTCCGGCAGCTTGTATTCCTCGATACTGAACAGCAGGGCGGTGCCGATGTCGTTGTCCTTGTCGGAGGGTTGTCTGAGAATGACCGTGTAGCCGCCGAGCGGCATTTCCGCGGTGACCGGCAGCTCGGCCCAGAAACTACCGAAGGCATTCAGCTCGGCCACGCCGGACGCGATCTTGTCGTCCCGCGGTCCGCTGATCTCCCACTCCACCTTCCGCCCGGCCGGTGTCGTCCAGTCGCCGCCTTTCCGCGTCCGGGCGATGACCTTCCACTGCACCGTCTCGCCCGGCCGGTAGGCGGGGCGGTCGGTGAATGCGTAGATGCGCCACTCGTCCGGTTCGGCGCTTGAGCCCGCGCTGTAAAGGTAGCTTGCGTGGTAGGCCTGCCTGCTGCCCTTCGAGGCAGTGATCAACGTCTGGTCGTGAAGGTTGGCGGCCATTCGGATCTCGGCGACGCCGTTCGCGTTCGTCTCCGCGTCACGAACGCTCAGCGCGGGGTCCGTTCCCCTCCCGTCCAGGACGCGAACGCGCGCGCCGGCCACCGGCTCGCCGCTCATCACGTCCGCCACGAGGATCTGAAGATGGCCCTCGACGGAGTGCGCGAGGATGCCGATGTCGCTGACCAGCAGGAGCTGCCTCGATGACTGCTGGCCGTTAGTCGCGGTGACGACGTAGGCGCCCGGCCCGAGCTTCGGCTCGATGCGCACCGCCTTGCTGCCGGGGATGTGCTCTCCCTTGTCGCCGGTCTCGAACGTCCAGCGCCGGAGGACCGGCTCCCGTTCCCGTTGCAGGTGATCGATCCAGTGGTCCAGGTTTCTCCCCGGTCGCACGTCGCGGGTCAGGTCGACGGCGGCCAGGGTCAGCTCGATCGACGTCACGTTTCGCCAGGTCAGGACCACCTGCTGTTCCGAGGAGGGGAGGAAAGTCGCCCCGGCGTAGACGCCTACCGCGGGGAGGGTGATCTGGTCGATCTGCGACAGCGCCTGTTCACGGAGAGGGGACTCCCCGGGCTGGTATTCGGCGACGATGCGGCGAAGGAGTTCCAGCGCCTTGAGGTAGTCCTTCCGGAATCCGCTCTCGCCGTTGTCGAGGACGACGACGCTGCCGGCGTAGGAGAGCTCGCCGGCATAGGCAAAGAGGGCCTGGTCGTAATACGTGCCCTTGCGGCCCTGGCCGATGAGAATGTCGAGGTGTTCCAGGCCCCGCTCCACGCTTTCCGGCTTCTGCTCCTGGAGGAGCTTCTGGGCCAGTAGGAACCGGGCATGATCGCGGTCATTCGGAGATTCGGCGACGCTGAGAGCTTTGACGAGCAGGTCCTTTGGAGCCAAGTTTCGTTGGGAGAGCCGCCAGACGATGTCCAGGTAACGCCGGCGCGCCAGGGGAAGATCGTCGCTTCCCTCCCACCAGTCCAGCGCAGCGGTCCAGTACTTCGGCACAGCGGTGTAGTCCTGCAGGTAGGGGTGGAACGCGTGCAGGTCGCCGAGCGACTCATTCGCCTCCGCCCACACCCGATCGTGATCGTCTCCGCTCTTGAGGATCAGTTGTTCGAGCGCCGTCTGCGCTCCGCTGCGCGCCGTCGGATCGGAAAGAGGGCTCGCGGCGTCATTGCGCCATGCCGTGTCGGCCAGCCGGAATTCGATCCAACGCCGCTCGTCGGGCGCCAGCGACGGCAGCTTCAAGGCCTGCTCGTAGAACCCGTGAGCGCGGCCGAAAGACTTTTCCGCGTAGCTCTGTTCCGCCTGTTCCTTCAACTGGCCGTAAGAGGAGGGCGCGGACGGGGCGCCACCCGACGCCGGCAGGAACCTGAGCAAGGCAAGCAGGAACGAAATCAGCGACATGCAAATCCTCCCGGCATGCGTCGTCGCCGCATGCGTTGACGGTTAGACACACCGGCAGCCCGAAAGCTAAGCCAGTGCGGGCTTTCCGGATGCTGAGTTCGTCACAATTTCAGGTGCAATCGGGGTCGGATCGGAAACTCACCTCGTCCCGCCGCCCGGTCTGTCCTCTAAACAGACTCCGTACCCAAGGCCGAGTTTGGCCCCGGCGCTTCCCCGCCTACCGCGCCAGCGCAGCCCAGATGACGGCCAGTGAGGCCACGTCCGGCGCGCGCGGCGCGACCTTCGGATGGTCCCACTCGGCGGCGAAGCGCTGGAGGCGCCGCTCGTACTTCGGCGTCGAATACGCGCCGCAGATGTCTCCGGCGACAACTTCGGTGCTCTCGCGGAGCGTCCGGATGGCCCATCCCACGTCATCGGCGGTGAAGAGGCCGTTTTCCCAGTTCGTGGCCATGTCCTCGGTGCGCAGGCAGTCGAGGTCCACCGTGACGTAGACGCTGGTTCCCCGGAGCGACCCGGCGAAGCGGGCGAAGTCGCCGCGCCAGCCGTCGCGGGTGAGGTCGCCCCGCTCCAGGTACCGCTCCCGCCACCCGTGGACCTGGAGGCGCGGGTCGCGGCTGCCGAAGAGACGCGCCGGCCAGTTGAGCTCGAAATTACCGCAACCCCAGACACTGGCTCGGGTTACGTGCGGGAGCTCGAGGGCGCGGTTGATCCAGCCGCCGCAGGCCCAGTGCGGCGGGCGGCGGTCCCAATCGGGGTGGTTGTCGAACGAGACGAGGTGGATGGGCGTGCGGACGTTGCGGAGAAACGCGGCCGTGAGGTGGTGGAAGTCGCCCGAGCCGCTGAGAACGAAGGGTGGCAACCGGCTGGATACCTCGCGGATGAACGCCTCCATCGTGCGGCGGGGGGCGAAGCAGCGGAGCCGCGGTCCCCAGGCCAGGGCGTCGATTCGCGCCATCCCGAGAATTTCCGGCTCCCACGCCGCGTCAAGGTCCAAGTACACTGCGCAAGACTATCCGAACGTTAAACGCTCCGAACACTCCCTCCTCTTCCAATACTCCGCGTGGGACGCCATCCCGGTCGTCGCTGCCCTCGTGCAGTTCGCCTATCTGTTGTTCCTTTTCGTGGCCTTCCCGCGGCTGCCGGGCTGGGCGCTGCTCCCGCTCGGGCTGATCTGGTCGGTCAGCATCTCCTGGAACATCAACGGCGTGGCCCACAACTTCCTGCACAACGCCTATTTCCGCAGCAACGCCCTGAACCGCGTCTTCAGCACCGTCCAGTCGGTCACGCTGGGCTTCTCGCAGGTCTTCTACGAACAGGTGCACAAGGACCATCACAAGGGGAACGCCGACCTCCCCGACACGCACGGCCGCACGCGCGATCCGCTGTCGATCTACAAGCACGGCCACGACGGACAGCCCGAGAGTCCGTGGACGTACGTGTTCCTCGGCTACTTCCGCGATGACCCGAAGGCCATCTACCGCTCCCTGCGCCGCAAGGGGCGGGCTCTGGCCTACTGGGGCGTGGCCGAGATCGTGCTCTTCCTCTCGCTCTACGTCGCCGCCGGCATCGCCAACTGGCGCTTCCTCGTGTTCTTCCTGCCGTTCTATTACTTTGGCCACTGTCTCTCGTACCTCAACGGCTACTACCTCCACTTCGGCGGCAAGCCCGACGTGCCGCTGGCGTGGGGCGTCAGCTCGTACCACAAGCTGTACAACTGGACGTGGTTCAACAACGGCTACCACGCCGAGCACCACTACCGCCCGCGCGTGCACTGGACGGAGATGAAAGCGCTGCACGAACAACTCGCCGAGGAGCAGCAAACGGCGGGCGTGCGCGTGATCACGGTGCCCCACGCCCTCGGTTTTCTGGCCACGGCGCCCCCTCCGGAGCCGGAACCCGCGGCGTAGGCTCTCCCGGCAAACCGGGAGATGATTGTGTTATTCTGACTTTGGCCGGCGCGGCCAGACGACGACAGACAGCAGCGATAGTGTTCACGGGAGGCGTACCGACGCCTCCCGTTTGCGTTGATGGAGACCTCATGACTCGAAACCGACTTGCAGCCGTGATGACTTCGTTGTTCGTACTGCTTCTCGCCGCCGGCGTCTCTGCCGCCCACCGCCGGATCGGTCCGGCGCCGCAAGGGGGCGTGCTGGAAGGCGTCATCCTGAGGGTCGATGGCGGCAGCGTCACCATCGGCGGCCCCAACATCAATCAGAGCGTCCGGCTCGGCTCGGCCACCGCGGTGACGATCGACGGCCAGCCCTCCGGACCCGGCGCCCTGAACGCCGGCGACGATGCCTCCCTGCAGGTTCACGAGGATGCCGGACGGCAGCTCGTTGCCGATGCGGTATCGGTCACGCACGATCACGACGTCAGCGGCGTCATCACCACCGTCTCGGCGACGTCGCTGACCATCGACAGCGCCGACGGCTCGCACACATTCGCCATCACCACCGATACAGTGGTCATCATCAACGGTCAGAAGGGGACCGCGGCCGGTCTGGCTACGGGAATGCACGTGGACGTGGCCTCGGCGATCCGGAATGGCACGCCGACGGCGCTGCTGATCCGCGAAAAGACCGAGACGGCGGAGAGCGAAGGCACGGTGACGGCCGTCAGCGCCACGTCGATCACGGTCCACTCCTCCGACGGCAAGGACACCACCAGTGCCATCGACAGCCATACCGTGGTGCGCCGCGGCGACGCCGTGGCCAGGGTGGCGGACATCATCGTGGGCGCGCACGTGCACGTGTTCTCCGTGAACGGAACGGCCGTGTTCATCCAGATCCAGGATCCGAACCGCCCGCTCGAGGTCCACGGCACGATCTCCGCCCTCGGGGCAAGCTCGATCACCGTGCATCCGAAGTCGGGCGCCGACGTGACGATCGCCGTCAACAGCGCGACCATCATCCGGCAGGGAAGGAACCAGCTTGCGTTCACCGATCTGAAGGTAGGTGACACCGTCGACGTCGAAGCGCAGAAGGCCGCGGGCGGCGCGCTGACGGCGGTGCGCATCCAGGTGGAAGTGGAGGACGAGCGCTTCGTCGAAGTGCGCGGAACGATCACGGCCGTATCCGGCTCGATGCTCACGGTGAAGACGGCCGACGGCACGAGCGTGACGGTCTCGATCAGCTCCACGACGGTCATCCGTGCCCATGACGGGCACGGCTCGGTGTCCGACCTCACGGTGGGAGCGTCGGTGGAGATCGAAGCGAAGCGCAACGCCGACAACTCGCTCACGGCGCTCTTCATCGAGGTCAATGGGCCCACGTTTGTCGCCACAGTCGAGGTGGAAGGGACGATCAAATCGGTCGGCACCTCGTCGTTGGTCGTGACCGTGCACTCCGGCGAAGTGACCGTCAGCGTCGACGCCTCGACGGTGATCACCAACAACGGCCACTCGGCTCACCTGGCGGACCTCACGGCCGGAGAGCGCGTCGAGGTCCACGCGCAGCTCCAGCCCAACGGCGCACCGCCCCTGGCGAAGACCATCACTGCCATGAGTGCCACAAGCGGGCACTGATGGCACTTGCTGACCTGACGGCCGGCCCGAAGAGGCCGGCCGTGTCCGCACTTCGACGATACGGCTGGATCCCGCCGATCCGCCAGGAGTTTTCTTCGTAGTGGCGGGGTGAGGGGTCACGGCTTTCAACAGAGCCATTCATCGTGAGGGCGCTCGTTCATCCTAGCCTACCGCCGGATGTGACCAAGGCGCTCCCACTGTTCGAGCAGCCACGTCCAGAACGGACGGGACTTGCCGAGATAGCGCTCGATCGACGGCCAGAGATCGGCAATCTGCTGGGGCGTGATGAATTGCAGGGCGTCGTCGGGCTTGGCTTGCCGCATCAACTTGCCGATGAGATAGGGATAGGTCGCCGAGTCGTGATCGGTTAGTGCACGTTCGAACTCATCGAGCGTCCACTCCATATCCCACAGGAAGTAGGGACGCCCCTGGGCGTCCGTGAGCAGATCGCGTGGTGTCGGGGCAAGCATGATCGGTCCTGCGAAAGGATAGCCGCATTGGACCTAACGGAGAGTGCAGCCTGCGTCTTATCCCCCCGCCGCCGCCGGGCGAGGCTCCAGCCGGTCCAGCTCGTGCGGCAGGGAGAAGTGCACGTCCTCTTTCACCGTCAGCAGCTCTTCCACGTCCGTGACGCCGAGGCGCTCGCGGGCGAAGCCGATGACCTGCTGCACGAGGATCTCCGGGGCCGAGGCGCTGGCGGTGAGGCCGACCACCCGGGTGTCGTCGATCCACTCCGGCTGGATGTCGGCGGCGGTCTCGATGAGGTGGGCGCGGAGGTTGCGGGCCTGGGCCACCTCGCAGAGGCGGAGGGAGTTCGAGCTGTTGGGCGCGCCGAGGACGAGCAGCACGTCGACGTGCTGGGCCAGCGCCTTCACCGCGTCCTGCCGGTTCTGGGTGGCGTAGCAGATGTCGTCTTTCGGCGGCGCCTGCAGGGCGGGGAAGCGCTCGTGCAGGATCTGCACGATCTCGCGGGTGTCATCGACGCTGAGCGTGGTCTGGGTCAGGTAGACCACCTTGTCCGGCGTGTCGACCACGACGGTGCGCGCTTCCTCTTTCGAGCCGACGACGCGGATGGCGGCCGGAGCTTCGCCCAGCGTGCCGATGGTCTCGTCGTGCTCCTTGTGGCCCACGAAGAGGATGGTGTAGCCCTTGCGCGCGAACCCCACCACTTCCAGGTGGACCTTCGTCACCAGCGGGCAGGTGGCGTCGATGGTGAACAGCCGCTTCTGCCGGGCCACCTCGCGCACCTCGGGGGAGATGCCGTGCGCGGAGAAGATCACCACGCCGCCGTCCGGCACCTCGTCCAGCTCCTCCACGAAGACCGCGCCGCGGCGGCGCAGCTCTTCGACGACGTAGCGGTTGTGGATGATCTCCTTGCGGACGTAGACAGTGCCTTCGCAGATCTCCAGCGCCTTCTCGACGACAGAGATGGCCCGCACCACGCCGGCGCAGAAACCGCGGAGGCCGGCCACCATGAGCTTGCGGCCGCTCACCAGGTCACCGTCTCTTTCTCCAGCTCGCGGCCGGCGGGGAGGGGTGCGGACTGGGAAAGGTCCGGATAGAGCTCGAACACGTGCTCGACGATGCCTGCGGCGTCGAGCCGGAACTTGGCCCGCTGCTGGGGCTGCGGCGCGTGCTCGATGAAGACGTCCGGGATGGCATGGACGCGCACGCCCGTCGCATCGGAGCCGCGCGCCTCGAGCGCTTCGAGAACGGCGCTGCCGAGGCCGCCCGCGGCCAGGTGCTCCTCCAGGGTCACGAGCCGCGGCGCCAGCTCGAGGGCCTGCTCGATCAGCTCCGTGTCGAGCGGCTTGGCGAAGCGGGCGTTGATGACTCCGCAGTCGACGCCGTGGGCGGCCAGCAGCTCCGCCGCTTCCAGCGCGGGCGGGACCATCGAGCCGTACGCGAAGAGCGTGACGTCGATGCCGGCGCGGAGCACTTCGCCGCGGCCTACGGGAATCTGCTGCAACGCGGCGTCGAGCGGGACGCCGGCGCCGAAGCCGCGCGGATAGCGCACGGCGAACGGCTTGCCGGAGTACACGGCGGTGAAGAGCAGGTGCTGCAGCTCGTTCTCGTCCTTCGGCGCGGCCACGGTCATGTTCGGGACGACGCGCGTGTAGCCGATGTCGAAGACGCCCTGGTGGGTCTTGCCGTCGTCGCCCACGAGCCCCGCGCGATCGATGCAGATGGTGACCGGCAGCGACTGCAGGGCAACGTCGTGGATGAGCTGATCGAACGAGCGCTGGAGGAACGTCGAGTAGATGGAGACGACCGGCCGCAGACCGGCCTTGGCCATTCCCGCCGCCATGATCACGGCGTGCTCCTCGGCGATGCCGACGTCATAGACGCGGTCAGGGAAGTGGCGCCGCACCTCGGTCAGGGCCGTCCCTTCGAGCATGGCCGCGCTGATGGCCACCACCTTCGGGTCGTTGCGCATCAGCGTGATGAGCGTCTTGGCGAAGACCTGCGAGTACGTGTAGCGGGGCGACGAATCGCTCGAAGCGCTGGGCGTGCCCGGCTGGTGATACTTCGACGGGTTCTCTTCGGCCGCCGCGTAGCCCCGCCCCTTGTGGGTAAGAACGTGCAGTACGACCGGGCCGTCGTTCGAGGCGTCGCGCGCGGAGCGGAGGGCCTCTTCGAGCGCAGGCTGGTCATGGCCGTCTACCGTCCCGATGTAGTGGAGGCCGAGCTCTTCCCACACGCGCCCGCTGCGCGGACGGGTGAGCCAGCCGACGTTCTCGGAGATCGACCAGCCGTTATCGTTAAAGACCACGACCAGGCGTTTCGCCTTGCAGTGGCCGATGTTGTTGAGCGCTTCGTAGCTCGGTCCGGACGTGAGCGCGCCGTCGCCCACGACGGCCAGGACGTAAGGAGCCTCACCATCCGAAGATGAGAATTGTCCGTTCCCGTCGTGATCGTGGCCGTTGCCACCATGGCCATTGCCCGAGGAGGAGGACGGACTGTTGTCCGTCGCGCGAGGCTGCAGGGCGAGCGACATGCCGAGGGCGTAGGAGAGGCCGGTGCCGGCGTGTCCGGCGGCGAGCGTGTCGTGATCGCTCTCGGCCGGCTCGGCGAATCCGGAGAGCCCGCCCGGCGTGCGGATGGAGGCGAACTGGCGCCGCCGGCCGGTGACGAGCTTGTGGGTGTAGCACTGGTTGGAGGTATCCCACACGAAGCGGTCGTGCGGGCTGTGGAAGACGCGATGCATGGCCAGGGTGAGCTCCACCGCGCCGAGGTTCGAGGCAAGATGGCCGCCGCGCCGGGTAATGGTCTCGATGATCAGCGCGCGGCAGTCGGCCGCGAGCTCGGCCACTTCCGCGAAGCTGAGAGCATCGAGGTCGCGCGGGGAATCGATTCGTTCGAGTATGGTCAAAATCCTCACCTCACCCATGCATTGATTGCGGAAAAGATGGAGCGCATGCGCTGCGTCCGCGGCCGCAGCGGCGGAACGCCGCGGGCCACGGCCTGATTGACGTGCCGGGAGATGCGGAAGACTTCGGCCCGGCCGATCTTGGCGCCGGCACCGGCGCGGGCGAGCTTGTCCAGCGTGGCCTCGGCCAGGGCCACGGGCAGGGCCGCGAAGGCCACGATGCCCTGCGGCGCTCCGCCCGACTGCAGGGCCAGCGTGTATTCGGTGGCCGCCTCGAGATCGGCCTTGGCCAGGGCGATGACGTCGGCCCGGTCGGCATCCGGCGGGATGTAGCTGCGTCCCTCGGAGAAGTCGTCGTTCGTGTCCTTGAGGATGTTGACGAGCTGCAGCCCCTCGCCGAACGTGGCGGCGCGGGCGCGCAGGTACGGCGCGGCGCTGCGAAGCTGAGGCGCCCGCAGCACGAAGAGCTCGGTCAACATCTCGCCGACGATGCCCGCCACCGCGTAGCAGTAGTCGCGCAACTGCTGCATGCCGGTGAGCTGCAGCCGGTCACCGTGCGGCGTGACCTCGGTCAGGGCCACGAAGTGGGCCATGCCCTGCGCGGAGCGGATGACGTGCTCGCGGATGACGTCGCGCGCCTTTTCCGGCAGCGCCGCAAATGCGCGCATGACCAGGGGCACGTCGGCGATGAGCCGCGCGTAGCCCGCATGCGGCGACGGTTTCTTCGCGTACCAGGCAGCCGCGACGCGCTCGGCGTCGTGGTCCGTCCGCAACAGCTCACAGAACTCGTCCAGCGCCGCCAGCCGTTCGGCGACCGGCCAGTGGCTGGCGTCCTCGAACGTGTCTGCGATGCGGAAGAGGAGATAGGCAATCGTGACCTGCGCGCGCGTGCTGTCGCGGAGGAGGGGAATGCAGAGGGCGAAGGTGCGGCTGGTCTCGGCCAGCAGGGCGTCGAGGTGCGGGTCGCTCCCGTCGCCCGCTTCCGACGGCAGGCTGCCGGTGAAGCTTGCGAGGAAATCCGCAAGCGCGCCGGAACAGGCACGCAGCCGGTTGCGCATGTTCAGCAATGTCGGAATCGCCGACGGCCGCAGCAGCGCGTGGCGGGTGACGGCCATGCGGTCGATCGTGCCGTCCGCGTTCGTGGCCGTGGCGACGAACGGCGGGATGTCGTCGTCGAGCGTGTCGAAGATCGCACGCACGGCCGTAAACGGCACACCCTTGCGTGCGGCGGCGCGCGCCCATCCCGCCGATTCGGTGTCGATGGCCTGCGCTCCGTTGTTGGAGAGCGCGTGCTTGTCGCCAACCATCCGCTCCACGGAGCGAAAGACGGCGCTCGCACCTGCCAGCGGCTGGCAGGCCAGCTCCGTGCCGTCGGGCGCGATGACTTTCTTCGCGACGATCACTTGATTGCGGTGCAGCTCCCCGGCGAGCGCGCCGGCGATGCCGGCGCCGATCAGCAGGGTGAGGTCGAATTCCTGGAGCAGGGCCGCGGCCGACTCCTCGGCGCGGGCCAGGCCGTCGCCGCCGGCCATGAGGACCACCGGGTGGCCGGAAAGGCGGCCGGCGTGACAACGCCGTCCGCCGATCCGCATCGTGCGCTCGACGGCCGTGCGGCGCAGCAGCGGCGCCAGCTCTTCCGGCAAGGCTGTGATGATGCCGATCATGCCGTCATCCGAGGAAGTTCCAGGCCATCATCCGGAACATGTCGCCGGGGTGCTTCGGCAGCTCGCGGACCACCGAGGCCTCGAAACCCGAGTGCATGGCGCAGTTGCGGCAGAGCGGATCCTCGCGCGACTCCCAGTACTGCCAGTCGGTGCCGTTCCAGAACTCATCCCACGAATCGGAGTAGGTCTTGCCGATCAGGTAGCACGGCCCCTTCCAGCCGCGGGGCGTGTAGGTGACGGTGCTCCAGGGGGAGCAGTTGTAGTCCCGGAGCCCGGCCGCGAACTCGAGGAACATCGGCGTCGAGGTGAGGCGGTACTTCTTCGAGATCTCCAGGACGCGGCGGAACTTCTTCTGGATCTCGTCGCGGGTGAGGAAGATGTCGCTCTCGACCGACTCGTAGTGATAGCCGGGCGAGACGAGCATCCCTTCCACGCCGAGGCCGGTGAGCATGCTGCAAAGCTCCTCGACCTCGGCCACGTCGGTCTCGCGGAAGATCGTCGTGTTGGCCATCATGTGGTGGCCGGCGGCCACGCCGCGCTTGACCATCTCGATGGCCTTGTCGAACACGCCGTTGCGCGCGCAGACGCGGTCGTGCGTCTCCCGCATCCCGTCGAGGTGGACGTTGATCATCAGCCGCTTGTGCGGCTTGATGCGCCCGTAGACCTTTTCGTCGAGCAGTAGCGCGTTGGTGCAGAGGTAGATGTGGCGCTTGCGCTCGATCAGTCCGGCCACCAGCTCCGGCAGCTCCGGATAGAGCGTAGGCTCGCCGCCGCAGATGGAGATGACCGGTGCCTCGGAAATGTCCGCGGCCTCCAGGCATGCCTCGAGCGGCAGGCGGTCGGCCAGCTTGCCCGTGTGCCGCTCCAGCGCGCAGCCGATACAGGCCAGGTTGCACGTGTACAGCGGCTCGAGCATCAGCACGAACGGATAACGGCGGTTGCCCCTCAGTCCGTTGCGGACCTGAAGGCGGATGGTGTCAGTCGTAAGGTGAAGTGGAAACCTCATCGTGTCGTTGCGTCCCTGTACTCGCCAAGTGCCCACAGGGGGAAGTACGTGGCGTAGAGGTGATAGCGAAGATAGAAGACCTTGGGGAAACCGGTGGCGGTCCAATAGTCATCCCGCCAGGAGCCGTCCTCACGCTGATTGCGGAGCAGGTAGTCGACGCCGCGCCGCGCCTCCTCGGAGTCTCCCGCTCCCGCAGCGAGCAACGACAGGAGGCCCCAGGCGGTCTGTGACGGCGTGCTCGGGCCGATACCCTTCTGCGACGGGTCGTCGTACGACGCGGGCAGCTCGCCCCAGCCGCCGTCGGGATTCTGATGCTCGTTCATCCAGCGTACCATGCGCTCGAAGCGGTGGGCGTGAGCGGCCGGGTCGACGGCGGCCAGGCCGCGCGCGACGAGGAAGGTTCCGTAGATGTAGTTGCAGCCCCACCTTCCGTACCAGGTGCCGCTGAAGTCCTGGGTGTCGTGCAGGTAGCGCACGGCGGCCTGCAGGGCCGGGTGGCGCGGATCGAAGCCGAGGCCGACCAGGGCTTCGAGGGTGCGGCCGGTGATGTCCTCACAACTGGGGTCGATCATGGCGTTATGGTCGGCAAAGGGGATGAAGGTGAAGACTTCATTATTGCATTCCTTGTCGAATGCACCCCAGCCGCCGTCGCGGTTCTGCATGGAGAGCTGCCATTGGATGGCCCAGTCCAGGGCCACGCGGCGGGCGCTCTCCTCCTCGTGGTCGGTGAACCGCACACCGTCGATGGCCAGCAGCACCTCGGAGGTGTCGTCGGTGTCGGGATAGAAGAGGTTGTCGTACTGGAAGAACCAGCCGCCGCCCTTCCCCTCGGGATTGTTGCGCTTCCAGTCGGCGTCGATGGTGGACTGTTTCGATAGGAGCCAGCGCGCCCCGGCCAGCAGGCGCGGGTCGTTCGCCGCCGTCCCGGTCTGCCGGAGGATGTGCACCGCCAGGGCCGTGTCCCACACGGCCGAGAAGCACGGCTGCAGGCGCAGCGTCCCGTTCTCTTCGATCTCGAAGCTCTCCAGCGCGTCGAGCTGGCTCTTGATGACCGGGTGATCGGCGGAATAGCCGAGCGCGCGGAAGGCGAAGATGACATTGATGATGGGAGGGAAGATGGCGCCGAGGCCGCCGCTGCCCTCGAGATGCTCGACGATCCACGCGGTGGCCTTCTTCAGCGCGCGGCGGCGCAACGGCTTGAGCGGAATGGCCTCGGCGATCTTGGCGACGACGTCGGTCACGTTGAAGAACCCGCGCCAGAAACGCTCGCGCCGGGAGCGTTTCACCGGCTCGGCATGCCGCTTCGCCGCATACAGCTCCTCGATTCCAAGGGGCACTTCGCACGTCGGCTTGTGCGCCCAGATGATCGACAGCGGCACGACGATGCAACGCGACCAGTACGACATCTTGTAGATGTTGAAGGCGAACCAGTCCGGGAAGAGGATCAGCTCCGGCGGCACGGCCGGGCACTTGGCCCAGTCGTACTGCCCGAAGATCGAGAGATAGATCTTCGTGAAAGAATTACAGGCGTCCACGCCTCCGAGGGCGAGGATGCTCTCCCGGGCCCGGACCATGTGCGGCGCGTCGGGCGAGTCACCGGCGAGCTTGAGCACGAAGTAGGCCTTGACCGAACCGCTCAGCTCCGTCGGACCGCCGGCGTAGATGGGCCACCCGCCGTCGTCGAGCTGCTGCTGGCGCAGGTAGGCCGCACCCTTGCGGAAGCGCTCGTCGTGAGCCCGGCCAAGGTAGTGCAGGAGAAGGAGATACTCCGACTCGAGGATGGTGTCACCCTCGAGCTCCCCACACCAGTGGCCGTCCATGTGCTGGATGGAGAAAAGGCGTTGCCGGGCGGCCTCCATGGCCGCCGCGACCCTGGTTGTCTCTTCAGAGACTTCGTCTACAACTGGGAACTGGTGAACTGTCATGTCCAGACCTCGCCGATTCCCGGGCCGAAATCAGACGACTTGTCATCACTGCTCCCCTGGAACCTGATTATATGGGTGGATGCGGCAGTTCGCCGCGCAACAATCTAAAACGGGCGACGACAGCCGTTAGATGTGCTGAGGCGCTGGAAGTTTCGTCTTCCGCGTCAGATAGCGCAATCTCGGCAGTCTCCACATCGTTCGCTTCTCCACGTCCCTCCCGCGCCAGCTCCTCCGCAACGCGCAGGCTCTCCTGGGCCACGGCCAGTGCGCGGCCGGCCAGATTGCTCTCCGCCGTCGCCTCGTTCACCTCGGTCACGGCTTCACTCCAGGCGAGCTCGAGTTGCGCGCGGCGCGCCTCGCGCCCGGCCTTGAGCTGTTCGAGTTGCGCCGCCACGCGCGTAGACGTCGCCGCCCGACGCCCCCCGGTCCACAAGGGGAGAGTCACCGTCGCGCCCACGCTAAGGTCGTTTGGCGTGAAATGGTTGTAATAGCGTCCAAAGCGGTCGAAGAGCCGCGAATATTGCACCTGCGCGGCAATGCTCGGTTGCCAGAAAGCGCTGCTCACGACCAGTGCCTTCTGCAGGGCATCGATGCGCACATCGAATGCGCGCAACTCGGGGTCGGCGGTGAGTGCGGCCTTCACATCGCCGCGCTCGCCCGCGTTTCTCGTTCCCATCTCAGGCGATTGCGCCTGCGCCGGGGCAGCCCAGACGTCTCCGACCATGCTGCTGAAACGCGCGCGATCGAGGTCGTAACGGGCGCGGGCCTGCGCTTCGCGCCGCTGGGCCATGGCCACTTGCAGGATGGCGCGGTCGACGTCGAGATCGCGGGCCCGCCCCTCCTTCTGCAGTGCCTGTGTGCGAGCGGCGATCGTCTCGCTCGCCGCCACGCGCCGCTGCGCCGAGGCGATGAGAGAGGCGCCGCCCACAAGGCGGCCGTAGAGCTCCGCGACGTTCTGGGCCACTTCGCGCCGCCGCGCCTCCAGCCGCGCCACCGCCGCGTCCACTTCCGACAGTGCGGTCAGTTGCTCCGCATGGGCGGACGCATCGTAGAGGAGCCGGTGTGCCTCGACCGTGCCGATGGCCGGCACCTGGCCGAGAACGGCGATGGGCAGGCCGGTGGCGTATCCGGGCGTCGTGGAGATCGAAGCCGCGGGCGCGAACGGATTGGCCAGGGTCGCGCTCGCCCGCGCCTCCGCCACCCCCGCTTCCAGCACGCGCAGGTCAGGCGCATGCGCAAGGGCATGCGCGATCGCCTCATCGAGCGTCTGGGTCTGGCCGGCGGTGGCGAACAACAACAGGAGGCCGAATGCCAGAAACCGAACACCGAACCGGACCGCCGCAGGCGGTGTAGGGCACGACCGCGTCGTGCCGAACCCCGGCGGGCGGGCAGGCGGCGTCAAGGGCGCACCGGGGTCAGGGGCCGCGCCGGGGTCAGAGCTTCTGTCTTCTCCGGCGTGACCAAAGACCGAAGGTCTGACCCCAGCAGTGCCAACCGGACACCGAAGATCTGGCCCCAGCCCTGCCGAAGACCGAAGGTCTGACCCCAACCTTGTCGCGGGGGCCGCCGAGGCGGCGGGGTTCTTACTCATGCCGCAGGGCCTCGGTGGGATTGAGATTTGCCGCGCGCACGGCGGGGGCTACGCCGAAGAGCAGTGTGACTCCGGCGGAGAAGAGAAACGCCAGGATGGCCGAGAGGGGCGAGATCTCGATGGCGACCTGCCTCACGAGCGTGCGCAGCACGAGCGGGACGCCGACGCCGATACCGACGCCGAGGGCCGAGCCGATGCTGCCCAGCAGCAGCGCTTCGAGGAGGAACTGGGCCAGGATGTCGCGCTGCCGCGCTCCCACCGAGCGCCGGATGCCGATCTCCCGCGTGCGATGCTCCACCGAGGCCAGGAGGATGTTCATGATCCCCACGCCGCCGACGATCACCGAAACCGATGCGGCCAGGATGAAGACGACGATGAGCCCGGCCGAGATCGTCTTGGCCACAGTGACCACCTGGGTCATGTTCTCGACGTTGAACACGGCGCCCGGGCGGTGGCGGTCGTGCAGGGTCTCTTCGACGACCTTCTGGGCGCGGGGGATGGCGTTGAAATCGCGCACGTCGGCGAAGAGGGTGTCGACGCGGTGCGCCGGCGCCGTGAAGAACCAGGCCACGGTGATAGGGATGAAGAGCGTGTCGGCGCGCATCTCGCCGTTGCCCATCGTATCGACGGGATTTTCGAACTCGCCGATGACGAGAAACGTCATGCCCAGCGTGCGGACCGTCTTCTCCGCGGCCTCGTCGTTGCGGAAGAGCTTCTCGTAGAGCTCCCTGCTGACCACGCAGACTTTGGAGCGCTGCGTGAGGTCGTCGTCGTCGAGGAAGCGCCCGCGCAGGAGGTGCACGTTGCGGCGGACGTCGACATAGCTGGGCGAGGTGCCGAGGACGGCGACGGTTACCGAGCGCGCCTCGACCGCGACGCTTCCCTTCATCTCCACGAGCGGCGTGACGCCGGAGAAGAGGTCCGTCCGTGCCGTGACGGCCTGCGCGTCGCCTTCGTTGATGCGGTCGTCGACGGCGTGGGAGACGCCCGCGGTGATGTTGCCTTCGTACGTCGCCCACACGACATGCGAGCCGACGGCCTCAATCTGGGCCATGACGAAGGCGCGCCCGCTCAGTCCGAGCGAGACGATGATGATGATCGCGGCCGTGCCGACGATGAGCCCCGCCAGGGTCAGCCATGTCTGCAGCGGGTGCGTGCGGAAGCGGTGCAGCGCGGTGGAGAGGACTTCGCGGCCGATCATTCGCCCGCCCCGGCATTGCGATTCGCTTTGCTCTGTCGCAGATTGGAGCCTGGGAGAAACCCCTCACCCCGGCCCTTCCGCGCTGAGGGTAGCGAAGCCGATTCCGCCCGCGTGGAAGTGCGCGCTCCAGGGCCGACCCTCTCCCGCCGGGAGAGGGTGGCCTTGTCTCGCTTTCCGTCTTCGACAGTCATTTCGTCTCAGTCCGATTCGTCACGAGCCGGTTGCCGTCTTCGCCGGCGCTGCCTCGACAGTCTGGCCGTCTTTCAGCGGCGCGGCGCTCGGCAGGATCACCAGGTCGCCTTCGCGCAGACCGCTGACGACCTCCACGTCATTCGGGCCGATCAGGCCGACTTCGACCGGCGTTCGGGAGGCCTTGCCGCCGAGCAGGCGGTAGACGATGCGGGCCGTTCCTTCGCGCTGCAGGGCGCCGCGGGGAATGACCAGCGCCGATGGTTTCTCGCCGGCCACGATCTCGACGTTGACCGACGCATTGGAGGGGAGGGCGCCGGCATCGCCGGAAAGCTCGCCGAGGACTTCCCCGACCTCCCGCCCGCCTGCGTCGCGCAACCCGGGCGGCACGAGGACGACGCTGCCGTCCCATCTGCCGCCGCGTGCGCCGTCGAACGTGACGACGAGACGCTGGCCGGCGCGGACGCGGGGGAGGTCGGGTGCATCGACGCGTGCACGGACCCGCACGTGCAGCGGGTCGGTCACCGTGGCCAGGAGCTGGCCGGGGGCGACGCTTTCGCCGGCGGCGCGGGGGAGGTTGTAGACGATACCTGCGGCCGGCGCGCGCAGGAGCCGCGACGTCGCGCGGCGCTCCAGCTCCCGCGTCGATTGCTCGAGGAGCTGCCTCCGTTTCGCGACGTCGGCGGCATGTGCGGCGGCCTGGCGCACCTTTTCCTCCGCCTGACGCCAGGCACCTTCGTCCATGCTCTGCTGCTGCGCGGTGATGGCTCCGGTTTTCACGAGTCGGGCATCACCTTCGACGATGCTCTTCAGATGCTGCGCCTCCTGCTCAGCGGCCGTACGCTCGATGGCGTTGCTCTCGGCCTCGGCAGCAAGCTGCGCCGCCTCCTGGCGGCTTGCGAGGAGTCGTTGATCGAGCTCGGGGTTTTCCAGTCGCACCAGCGCCGCGCCGGGAGCCACGCGATCGCCTTCGCGTACGAGCACTGCCCCGACGATTCCTCCCTCGGCGGCGCGGACTTCGCCGCCGGCCGGCGATTCGAGTGAGCCGTCAGCCAGGATGGGCACGACGAGCGCCCGCCGCGCGACCGGCGCTGTTTCCACGAGTGGTGTTTCATGGCAGGCCAGCGTGAGCAGCGCAACGGCTGCTGCCCCCACCACCCGGCCTTTTGCCCTGTCCGTCATCGACTCTTCACTCCCGCCCTTCTTGCAGAGAGACGTACGCGCCGGGGTCCGGTTTTGCTCACGATTCGCCATCAGCCGCACGCCAATTCCGCCGGATTTGCCTCTCGTAGCCCTATCCTGCCCTTCTCCGGACGGTTCCCAGATCCTATCAGGTTGAAAGTCTCCAATGATTTACATGGTTCAGCTTGCGAAAGTGTGAGTTACGACAAACAATCCTAGTCCCATAGGAGGTTTTTCTATGACTCGGCGTTGTCTCTTCGTGATTCTTGCCCTGACGATCGGACTCCTTGCCATATCCATCTCCGGCCAGACGGTGGGAGCGGTGTTGACCGGCTCCCAGGAAGTGCCGGCGACGGCATCCCCCGGCTGGGGGAACTTCACCGGAACGTTCGACTCCACGCACTCGAACCTGACCATCACCTGGACGGTAGCAAATCTCGGCGCCCCGATCACCGGGTTCCACATCCACCAGAAAGCCGCCGGGCAGCAGACGGGCGGCATCGTCTTCAATGTCCAGGGCCTCGGCGGGACGTTCGTAAACGGCAAGCTGACCGGAACGTTCCCGATCACGCCAACCCTGGCTACGCAGATCCTTACGAGCCCCTCGGATTTCTACGTCAACGTTCACACGAGTCAGTTCCCGGGCGGCGCGGTGCGCGGCGACCTGGCCATCAACAGCGGCGGAATGATTACGTATGCCGCAGATCTCCGCGGGACGAACGAAGTGCCGGCCAACTCGAGCACCGCGTACGGCTCGGCGTTCGTGACGATCAATCCGAACAACAACCAACTGTCTTGGGAAGTGGCCACGACGGGTCTTTCGCCCACCCTGTCGCATATCCACGGGCCGGCGGCCGCGGGCGTGAATGGGTCGGTGATCATCAGCTTCGCCACGAACGCTTCGGCGTTTACGAACGGGCGGACGAACGGCTCCATCGACATCAGCTCGCTCAATCCCACGACGCTGGCGACACTGCTGTCCGATCCCACGCAGTTCTATGTAAACGTCCACTCGGCGGCGTTCCCCGGAGGCGAGATTCGCGGGCAGCTCACGAACGCGAACGAGTACGACGTCGCCGTGGCCGGCCACGTAACGAACGCCCTCGGGCAGACGTTCGTGACGGACGTCCGCGTGTTCAACCCGTCCTATGACACGCCGGCGGACGCGCTGCTCGAGTATTTCCAGAGCGGAACGACGGCGAACGCGACGCAGTCGATGGCCGTGAGCATTCCGGCGCGCGGCACCGCCGCGCTGGACGACGCCACGGGATCCTCGGGTCTCAACGTCAGCGGCATCGGCGCGATTCGCGTCTCGGGCGCGTCGAAGCTGGCGGTGACCTCGCGCATCTTCGCCGACCTCCGCAGCAGCGGGAAGGGAACGTTCGGCCAGTTCGCGCCGGGGTTCGCCCGCAGCGCCGCGCTGCGCCGGGGAACGCTGCCTCAGTTGTCGAACCGCTCCGATCTCTCGGCCGGCTACCGCACGAACATCGGTTTCTTCAACCCCGTGAACCAGACGGCCACCCTTCGCCTCGAGCTGCGCGACGCCACCGGCGCGCTGGTCGGGTCGAACCTGCTCACGTTGCAGGCGCTCTCGCAGCAGCAGAACGCGATCGGCGTGTACTTCCCCGGCGTCGATCTCTCGAACGCCACGAACCTGACCCTGACGTTCGATTCGAGCGTCGGCATCGTGACCTATGCCTCGGTCGTCGACAACGTCTCGACCGATCAGATCTTCGTCTTCGCGCAGGAGGATACCGGCACGGCGACGAACAGTAATTGAGGAAGCCCCGTTTACGTGGAGGCCGCCGCGCCGGCGGCCTCCACACGGAACGGCTACGCCCGCTTCTGTACTGCCATCCGCTGTTGTGCTGCCGTCGTCACTAGTGAGAGAAACCGCTCCACCTCCGCGCGCGAAAGGGTAGGGAGGTGCTCGAGGAGGCCGAGGAGTTGTGTCGCCTCGTAGTTACCGACGGCGGCGGCGAGCTTTTGTCTCATCAGTGCACGCACTTCGTCGCCGCCCCCTGCGAAGCCGCGTGGGATGGAGATCGCGCGTTGAACGACGTGGCCGTTTGTGAGGCGGATCTCCACGCGTGCACCGATGGGCTTGGTCGATTCGCGAAAATCCAACGGTCGCCGGTCGCCGGCGGCACGCGCCAGCGCCGCCACGAGCCGCGCGACCTGCCACGCATTGCGCAGGCGCGCCGTCTTTGCGAGGGTCAGGGCGAAGAGCGCGGCCTTCCAGCGGGGGATGCGGCGCAGCGCGGCGCCGATGGGAATGTCGGCCGTGAGCGCATTGACGGTCAACGGCACGTCATGACGCGTCCGCACCCGTGCCGCCAGCGCCCAGACGTCGGGTCTGGCAATCCAGTCGCGCTTCAACTGGGCGGGCGTGAATTCGCGGGCCAGGATCGCCGAGGCGAGGACGAAGGGCGTGGAGAACGTGAGCGTGGAGATGCACGAGCGGGGTCCGTCGAGATACGGCGCGGAGTGTGCGTCCATCCCCACGGTGAAGATCGAGGCTCGGACGGCGACGGCCGCGATGTCGTCAGGCGATAGGTTGTGAGTGCGGACGAGGTCGAGCGTGGCATCGAGCGCGGCACAGAGATAGCCGCAAACGGGATAGAGCTTGTAACTGTTCGTCTCCGTATGCCATCGCTCGCCGAGGCCGTCGAGGAAGTCGCGCACCGGCAGGCGAGTGGCCCTGGCGAAGAAACCGCCGGAATCGTCGAGCGGATCGCGCGGTGCACGAAGGCCGGCGCGCACGGCGTCGATTGCTTCCATGCCGGTTCGCACCGGCAGCGCCGCACACAGCACCTTGGCATCGGAGCCGAGGAACGCGGGATAGAGCGCGTGGCCCGGGTACGACAGCGCGATGGCCAGCGCCTCGGCGAACTGTGTCTCGTTCAGCCCTTCGAGCCTGGCCCGTGCCGCGGCGGCCGCGACGAGGTGGAGGTGCGTCGCCATCTGACCGCGCGTGGAGCCGACCGCACAGACCATGTTGATGCGCGCCGCGAGCTCGTTGGCGATGAGCTGGGCGAGGAGCATCTCGGCGCCCGAGCGGCCATCGGCCAGTGCCAGGGGCACGATCACCGACGAGTGGCCGGTATGACCGCCGAGCATCACGTCGTCGAAGTCGACGACCATCGACCATGCCGCCATGAGCATGGCTGCATGCGCCGGCGGTGCGCTCTCGCCGGTCGGAACGATCCGCGCCGCGCCGGGACCGGGCGAGGGAAAGGCCGCGGCGATTTGCGCTCCGAGGTCGCTGTCGAAACCGGTGAAGACCGCGGCGAGCATCGACAGCCACTGGTTGACGGCCTGCTCGCGTACGTGCCGCGGCACGTCGTCGAGGGTGAGCCGGCACGCCCAGCGCGCCATGCGTTGGAGCGTGGTCACGCGGTGCTCGCAATCGGAGGAAGGCCCTCAGGAACGAGCGACGAGCGACCAGCGGCCAGCGAGACGCGATCAGCGGCCAGCGGAGCGCAACCAGCGAAGTGCGACCAGCGAACAGCGATCAGCGACCAGCGAATTGGAGCCCCCTCGAGGAGTCGCACCTCGTTCCCCTCCCTACGTAGGAGGTGCATCACTGTCAATGCTTCGGGGGCCGGATCACGCACGCACACCGGCCAGCCGCTCGTAGCCGGCTTCGTCCTCCCTCTTCTCGAGCCTGTGGTCGAGCAGGACGCGGAATCCCAGCTCGTCCGCGAGCCGCTCCATCTCCAGCACCTGCTGGAGTGAAAGGTCATATCCGAGACCGCTGTCCTGGTAGCGCTGGTCCATGGCCAGCATCATCGTCTCGGCCATGCAGGCGTAGGCGCTGCCGCGGGCCAGCGAGGCGTTGAACCCGAGCGAGGCGTCGCCGGGCATCCGCACCACGCCGCCGTCTATGACCAGGACGTCGGGACGGGCCGCGCGCACCGCGGCGTCGACGTTCGACGGCCGCGAGATGTCGCAGACGATGGCGCGCTTGCGCAGGTTCTCGTCGCGCACCATCCGCTCGGTCGTGCTCGTACAGCAGACGACGAGATCGACGTCCGGCAGCGTTCCGGCGGCGTCGACGGAGATCTCGAGCGCATGCGTCCGCCGGATCAGCTCCTCGCCGATGCGTACCAGCGCGGCACGGTCGGGCGTCGGCGGAAGGGTGAAGTCGAGCTCCTCGACCCAGCTTGCGACGGAGCCCGGGGTGAGGTCAGACCCGCTCCGCAGCTCGTCGAGGGACCAGACGATCCGGCCGGCGACCTGCAGCAGGCGCTCGCGCGTCTCGTTCGGATGGGCGGGATTGCCGATGAGCACGAGCCGCCCCGCATCGCGCGAGAGGAGGATCGACAGCGCGGACCCGATGGCCCCGCCGGCACCGACGATGCCGACCGTGCGGCGGGCCAGGTTGAGGCTCCGCTCCGCCGCGGCCAGGCGGATGGTCTGCCGCGCCGCGACGGCCGTGAACGAGTTCCCGGTCGTCAGCGGCGGCAGTCCGTTGCCCTTGAGCGACAGGCCGCCCTGCGTGACCACGGAGGTGTAGGCGCCGAGGCCGATGATCTTCGCGCCGCGCTTCTGGGCCAGCTTCGCCGCGTCGTAGATCTCGGCCACGGCCCGGTCGTGCTTCATGGCCCGCAGTTCCTCGGCGCGCCGCGGCACGAGGATGAACTCCCCGTATGCCGACTTGTGATTGTCGCCGGTGACACGCGTCTCGCCGATGACCAGCGGGTCGAAGTTGTCGCCGAGGGCGTTCGAAAGCGCGGAGAGCTGCGCCTCGTCGAGCGGCGCGAGGCTGCCGTCGATATCGCCGTAGTCCTTCCACGCCAGCGGATGCACGAGGAAGGCGAAGCGCCCTTCGTTCCGGCGCGGCTCGAAGCGGTGGGCACGCGCCTCGGCGCGAGGGCGGTGGATCTCGACCGTGGCGCTGAAGCCGGTGACCTGCGAGGTGAGCGCAGCGAGGTTACGCCGGTCGATCCGTTGCAGCACGCGCTCCAGCGCGTGGAGGAAGAACTGGCACTCGTCCCACGTGGCCGTCAGCGGCGGCTCGATGCGCAGCACGCCCCCCTGGTTGAGCGTGTAGCCGACGCGTACGCCTTCGACGTGGAGGAGGTGGCTGACCACGAGGGCTGTCAGCGCTTCCTGCTCGCCGAGGTACCCGAGCAGGCCGTCGCCGGCATTGTGGCGAGTGAGACCAAAGCGGAGACCGAGGAGGTAGCCGCGCCCGCGGACTTCGCCGATGAGGCCCGGATAGCTGCGATCGAGCGCCAGCAGGCCGTCCTTGAGCCGGGCGCCGTTCGCGGCCACCTGGCCGATCAGCGCGCCTTTGTTCTCTTCGAGGAGATCGAGGGTGGCCAGGCCGGCGCGGCAGGCCAGCGTATTACCTGCGAAGGTCGACGTGTGTTTCAGCGCGAACTCGTCGTTGTAGGCGGCGGCCGTGCAGAGACACGCGCCGATGGGAACGAGCCCGCCGCCAAGCGCCTTGGCCACGGTCATCACGTCGGGGGTGATGCCGAGATCGCGGCAGACGAACATCGCGCCGGTCCGGCCCAGCCCCGTCTGGATCTCGTCGGCGACGAAGAGCGTGCCGGTCTCGCGGCAGATCTTGCGCGCCTGGCGGAGATACCCCGCCGGCGGCTCCACGATGCCGCCCTCTCCCTGGATCGGCTCGACGACGAATGCCGCGTGCCGGCCGCCGGAGAGGATCCGGCGTAGCGCGTCGAGATCGCCGTACGGAACGTACTCGAAGCCGGGCACCGGCGCTCCGAACGGTTTCTGGTACTTCTCCTTGTCCGTCGCGGAGAGCGCGCCGAGCGTCTTGCCGTGGAAACCGTTGTTCGCGGCGAGGACGGCGTGGCGTCCGGTCGTGGAGCGGCAAAGCTTGATGGCCGCCTCGATGGCTTCCGCGCCGCTGTTGGCGAACGTGACATACGCCATGCCCGGCGGCGCCACGGCGAGCAGCCGCTCCGCCAGCTCTCCGGCGGCGTTGAGCAGCGACGGCTGGACGAAGCTCGGCTCGCCGCGCTCGCGCACGGCCTGCAGCGCAGCCCAGATGCGGGGTGGATTGAAGCCGAACGGGAGGGCACCGTATTGCGCGAGAAAGTCGAGATACCGCCGGCCGTTCTCGTCCCACAGCCAGCTTCCCTCGCCGCGCACGAACGACTTGTCCATGCCCATTTGTGTCAGGAGACGCCCGAGCTCGGGGTTCACGGACGTTTCGAAGGGATGCGGGCGGCGAGCGGCGAGCGGCGAGCGGGGAGACGCTGGAGTCGAACGGGAGTCGGCCAGCGGGGGACGTTGCATGGCGACCGACGGCTGAAGCTGGGGCGGTGCGGACGGGATTGCCGCGGCCTGCGGAGTTAGACGCACCGGCAAGGGAGGTGGCGGCGGGCTGGTCGTTTTCTTCGTGTGCGGCGGAACGAGCGGCGTGACGTTGGCCGGAGAGGCCGGCTCGCGCGGCGTTTCCTGAATGCGGCGGACGGGCTGGCGGGGGCGCGGCCGCCCCTCGAAGAGGCTCCCCGCGTCCAGGTGGAGCGCGAACGTCTCCTCGATCTCGCCGACGAGGGTGACGACGACGAGGGAGTCGAGGCCGAACGCCACGAGCGGCAGGTCGCGGTCGAGGAGTGCAGCCGGCTGTCGCGTTCGTGCGGCGATGCCCTCGACCAGCCACGACTCCAGGCGGTCGAGGCCACGTCCCCGCTTCGGGGCAGTTGGTTCGTCCAGTCGGGCGAACAGCGCCTCGTCCCTCCAAGCGGTGATGGGGTCCAGGTTGCCAGCCAGGAACTCGTTCCGGATCAGCGCGCGCTGCGTCTTGCCGCTGGTCGTCTTCGGCAGGCTGTTCGGGCGGAGGAGGGAGACGGCGGAGACCTCGACCGTGAGCTCGGCGGCGACGGCGCTGCGGATGCGTGCCATGAGCGCATTCGTGTCGAGATCGCGCCGCGCCTCGCGGCGGACCTCGGCGACGATGACCAGTCTCTCCGCACCGGCCACGTCGGCCGAGACCGCCGCGACGAACGAGGCGTGAATGGCCGGATCGCACTGCTCGACGACCTGCTCGATGTCCTGGGGCGCGAGGTTGCGGCCGCGGATGATGATCAGGTCCTTGATGCGGCCGGTGACGAACAGCTCCCCATCGTGCAGGAAGCCGAGGTCGCCGGTGCGCATGAACGGACCGTCGCCATCGGCGAGATGCGCAGCAAACGTCTCCGCGGAGAGCTCCGGCTGATGCCAGTAGCCTTGCGCCACGCTCGGGCTGCCGAGCCAGATCTCGCCCACTTCGTCCTCGTTGCAGCGGCGTCCCGAGCCGGATTCGACGATCACCACGCGCGAGTCGAGCAGGGGAGCCCCGCAACTGACGAGGCTCGCGCACGGCGCCGTGGCCGCCGGGCGCGGCCGATGCGACTCCAGGCTGGCGCGCGAGAACGACGTCGTGCCGCGGTGGTAGCGGCCGGTGGCAAAGAGCGTGTTCTCGGCGAGACCATAGCAGGGGAAGAACGCCTCGCGCCGGAAGCCGCACGGGGCGAACGCTTCGGCAAACGCATCGAGCGTGGCGGCGCGGATCGGCTCCGCGCCGTTGAAGGCGGTGCGCCACCGTGAGAGATCGAGTCCCTCCCGCTCCTCCGCAGAGATGCGCTCGACGCACAGCCCATAGCCGAAGTCGGGGGCGCCGCTGAACGTCCCGCCGTAACGGCTGACGGCGTCGAGCCAGAGGCGCGGCTTCTTGAGGAAATCGACCGGTGCGAGCAGGTAACACGGCACGCCGTTATAGAGCGACGACAAGACGATGCTGATCAGGCCCATGTCGTGGAAGAGCGGCAGCCACGACACGATGACCGTGTCGGGGCCGTGATGGACGGCCTCCTTCGCCAGGGCCTGATTGTGAATGATGTTGCCGTGGCTGACCATCACGCCTTTCGGCGCGGAAGTCGACGCTGACGTGTATTGCAGGAAGGCCAGAGTATCGGGTCCGGCATTGGGATCGACCCACGCCGAAGCTTCGTCGAGGGACACCTCGCTGGTGATCAGCCACTCGACGGCGGCCAGGCCGGGGGCTTCGTCGAAGCGCGCCGCCAACTGGCGATGGACGACGTCGGTGGTCATGGCCACTTTGGGCCGGGCGTCGTCGAGGATGGCCGCCAGGCGCTTGAGGTTGTGATTGGCCCGCGGCGGATAGCCGGGAACAGCCACGGCGCCGGCGGCCAGACATCCATAGAAGGCGGCGATGTACTCGGTCCCGCTGGGATAGAGGAGCAGGACGCGCTCGCCCCGCGCGCCGAGCCGTTGCAGCCGGGCGGCCAGGGCCCGTACGCGCCGGTCCAACTGGCCGAAGGAGAGGGTCTCCGACTCGTCGCCTCCGCTGAGGAACGTATAGGAGCGCGCGCCCGGCCGGGTCTGGGCGCGGTCGCGAAGCAGGTGAATGAGCGAAGCAGGCGATGCCATGACTGTTCGATATCGATTCGATGACGGTCCGATTCGTGTGACTCGTTGCTGACGGCGCGGGGATTTGTGACGGCAATGTAGATCGGAATACGGAAGTTGTCAATTCCATGAAGAAAGAATTGCGTCATGCCGTTATTTAATGTATAACGCGGCCATCCACTATTGCGGGCCGGAGGATCTGATGAATTTCCTGAAACGGGATCGGGAGACGCTGGAGAGATTTCTGCCGGGGCTCGACGCCCGCCTGCTGAACATCCCCCTCATGGACATCGAACAGCCGGGAAACCCCGGCCTCACCTTCCTGCGCGAGCTGGAAGGCGCCGCCCTGCTGGTTCCTGCCCAGCACGGCGGTAAGGGAGCCTCGGCCGCGGAAGCCATCCAGATTCACCGCGCCGTGGCCACCCGGTCGCCCTCCCTGGCCATCGCCATGACCATGCATAATTTTTCCGTCGCCACCCTGGTCGAGTACCTCTTCTATGGCGACTACACGGTGGAGCTGCTGCAGCAGATCGCCGGCGGCCAGTTGCTGGTGGCCTCGGGGTTCGCCGAGGGGCGGGCGGGCACGAGCATTCTCGATCCGGCCATGAAGGCTACGCCGCTGGAGGGCGGCGGCTACCTCCTCAACGGCAGCAAGAAGCCCTGCAGCCTCCCGAATTCGATGCACATTCCTACGGCCAGCGGGGCGGTGCCGTCCAAAAGCGGCAACGGCGGTCATCGCCGGGCCGTTGCCGTTGTTCCGGCTGATGCCGAGGGGATCGATCGGAGGCCGTTCTGGAGCAGCAACGTTCTACGGGGCGCGGAGAGCGAAGAGCTCTGCCTGACCAACGTGGCCATCACCGACGCGCAGCTCTTCTTCCCGGAAGTGGAGGAGAGCCTCGATGCCGTCGAGGCGGGCGGGTTTCTCTGGTTCGAGCTGCTCGTCTCGGCCTCGTATCTCGGCGTGGCCTCGGCCCTCGTGGAGAAGGTGCTCACCAGCAACCGTGGCGACGCCAATGAACGGATGCAACTGGCCATCGAATGCGAAGGGGCCATGGCCGCGCTGGAAGGCGTCGCGCGCGCCATGCAGACGGGCGAGCGGGGCGAGGCCATCCTCGTACAGTCGCTCCTCGTCCGCTTCTCCGTGCAGCAGGCCATCGAGCGGATCACCGCTCGGGCGGCCGAGCTCCTCGGCGGCATGGCCTTCATCAAGTCGCCCGACGTCGGCTACCTCTACGCGGCCAGCCGGGCCCTGGCCTTCCATCCGCCGTCGCGGCTCAGCGTGAGTGCGGCCGTCGACGGCTACCTGCACGGCCAGCCGATGCAGGTGGCGTAAACGGAGGCGGTGATCATGGACAAGCACAACCGCTTCCATACGCCGGCGATCTACAACCTCGAGCGGCTGGACTGGCTGGTAATCGGTGCCGTAGCCCTCATCCTGCTGTGCGTGGAGCGGCATGAGGTGCGGTGGTGGCCTTTCGTCATTGCCTTCGCGTTTCCCGACGTCATCGGGACGTTCCCCGGCCTCTACTGCTATTACGGGCGGCGCAACGGCGCGCATCGCTCCATTCCCGGCGTCATTCACCAGCTCTACAACTTCGGACACTCGTTCGCCACGCTCGGCCTGTTCTGTGCCGGCTGGTTCCTGGTGACGCGCCGCTTCGAATGGTGGATGCTGGCGTTCCCCATCCATCTCGCGGGCGACCGGTCGATCTTCGGCAACATCTACAAGCCATTCGGCACGGCCTTCGAGCCGGTGCCCCACGACGCCTTCGTCCGCTTCGAGCGCGAGTACCGCGCCGCCGGCACCTGGTGAGGAGGACGCTCATGACTGCCATCCCGAAGGAAGCGGACTGGAACGAGGCGCCCGGCCTGATCGAAGGCGCCAGCCGCCTCGAGCTGACCGCGCGCGATTGCCATCTCGACTATTGGCTGACGGCCGTGCCGCAGGGCACGCTGCGCGGAACCGTTCACGGGCACTCGCCGCAGGCGCGCATCCCCGACTACATGCTGCGCGAAGGGCCGCTGCGGGCAGCCATCATGAACGAGTTCGCCTTCCGGGCCATCGCCGAGGAGAAGGCCACACGCGCCATCACCTACATCGTGGCCAGCGCGCCCGACGTCTGGTCCATGGAGTTCTTCGTCACCCAGCTCGTTGACGAGGCACGCCACTCGCGCGTGCTCCGCGACCACCTCGTGGAACCCGGCGTAACGGAGGACGAGCTGTTCCCGCCGAACGAGCGCATTGCTGGCGACGACGTCCGCGCCACCCTGGCGCCGCTCGAAGACTTCGCCCTGCCGATGATCCGCGACGATCGCGACTTCATCGCCGGAGTGGTCATCCTGACCATTCTCGTGGAAGGCGTTCTGGCACCGGCCGCGGAGCTGTCGCACTGCAAGTGGCGGCTCCTCGATCCCGCCGCGGCGGAGATCGAACGGGGAGCCAACATCGACGAGATCCGCCACCTCACGGTGGGCAGCGCGATCGTCCGCGAGTACCTGCTTGCGCATCCCGGCGAGAAGGCGCACGTCCTCGAGATCATCACGCGGGGGCGGGCTCTGTGGGCCGCCCTCCCGGCCTCGGAGGTGATCTTCAAACGCGAGATCCTCTTCCAGCAGGGACTGGAGGAGCACGCTGCCGTAGCCGGCGACTACGAGGTCTGGCCGGGGCGGCGCCTCGTGGATACTACGCCGGAAGAGCGCCTGATGACCGCGCACACGTGGTCGGCGGAGATGCAGAACAGCCGCCTGCGCTATATGGGATTGCCGGAGGCCATTCCGTGATGCCGGCGAGCGATGCACCGGCTTCCGAGCGCCTGGCCGCGGTCGTGCGCCGCGGGCTGCGGCTCGACGAAGGCGCGGCCGTATCTCTACGGGAGGTCGGAGAGCTCGCCAACATCAATTACGTCTATCGCGTCGAAGTGCCGGGCCGCAGCCTCTACCTCAAGGTCGTGCCCGAAAAGCCGAAGCGTCTTCCGGTACGCCTCCCGCGGGAGCGTGTCTTTTCCGAGGCGGAGGCCATCCGCCGTTTCGGCGCACTGGCGGGAGGGCGCGTTCGCATCCCCGAGGTGCTGTTCGTCGACGAAGAGGAGATGGCCCTCGGCATGACCGACGTGGGCGAAGGGCGGCACGTGCTCTTCGAGGTGTTGCCCGACGGCTTCGAGCTGCTGAGCGAAGCCGCGGAAGCGCTGGGACTGGCTCTCGGGACGATTCATCGCGGCACGCGGGCAGGCGGCAGCCTGAGGCCCGCTGCGGAAGAGGCGGTGATTCGCAGGATCGTCTTCGACGGTCTGCTCGCGCCGGGTGCCATGCACATCTTTCCCGAGGCGTGGCCCGACGTGCTGGCCGAGATGCAGGCCTTTCGCGAGTGCCTCATCCACGCCGACCTCTGGAGTAAGAACCTCCTCGTCCGCGCGGGCGAGCCCGTGGCCATCGTCGATTTCGAAGGTGTCTGCTACGGCGATCCCGCTTTCGACCTCGGCACGCTGACGGCGGTGGCGGTGTTGCCGGCACTGGAACGGCCGGCGTTGGCAGGAGAGGCGCTGGGGTTTGTGACGCGCCTGCTGCGGAGCTGGGCGATGACCGCCGGCGCCGACGCCTGGTACCCGGCCGTGCAGCGGCGGACGTTCCGCGCCACGGCGACGTTCCTCGCCGCTCGGGGCTTCGGTCCGTTCGCCTACGACCTGAGCGACGAGGCAAAGCAGCGGATCGCCCAGCTCGGGCGCGCGCTGGCCACGAGCCCGCCGCCGGACTTCGCCGGCTTTCGCGATCTCGTCCTCCGGTATGCAGCCGTGACCGCCGAGGCGCGCTCGTGATGCGCAGCCGGGTCTACGACTCGATCGACGACATCGGCGCGGCCCGGCTTGCGCCGCTGTCCACCGGCCTCGATTTCTCCTACGGCCTGCTGCGGGCTATGGAGCGCTCGATCTGGGGCGACCTCGCCGTCCGCTACCTGGCCGTCGAGGATGACGACGGCACCCTGCTCCTCTTCACGCCCGTCTATGCCGGCAGTAATCTCAATTTCAACGCGCTGCTGCCGAAGGCCATCCAGAAGGGGTATGGCGCGCTTGTTCGCGCGGTGGGGCAGGCCATGGCCACCCGCGTGGCCGTCGTCGGCTGCCTCATCTCCGATCGAGGCTGGATCCCGATGCATCCGGAGCTGCGGGATCGCGCCGCGGCATTGCGCCTGATGTTGCAGGACCTCGACGTCGTGGCGAAGCAGCACCATGCCCAACTGGCCATGCTCAAGGACATCCATCGCGACTTTCCGGAGGAAGACCGCGCCGTCCTGCGCGCCGGCGGATACCTGGAGGGCTTCTCCCTCCCCACCATCCGCATCAACACGGCCTATCCGTCGTTCGAGGACTTCCTGGCGAAGCAGTTGACGAAGAACGGCCGCAAACATGCGCGCAAGCAGTTTCACCGGGCCGAGGGCGTCTTCGAGCTGCGGGCCATCGCCGATTTCGAGGAGATGGTGCCCCGCGTCTTTCCGCTGCACCGGGCGGTGTTCCTGAAGGCGAAGTACCAGTTCGAGGAGCTGCCGCCGCGCTTCTTCGTCGAGTGCGCCCGGTCGCAGACTCCGAAGACGGAGCTGATCGTCTGCGAGCGGGTGGCTGACCGGCGCATTGTCGGTTCGCTGATGATCTTCTACGACGACCACGAACAGCAGAACAAGCGGATCGGCATCGACTACAGCATCGAAGAGAGTGGTCTGGTCTACAACCTGCTCAACTACACCGGCATCCAGCGCGCCATCGCCCGCGGCATCCGGACGCTCTGGCTCGGCCAGAGCTCCTACGTCCCCAAGACGCGCCTCGGCGGTGAGCTCGACGACCAGTACCTGCTGATCAAGGCGTACGACCCGCTCCTGAAGCCGACCCTGCCGCTGCAGAAGTGGTGGATGTCCCGCTACTCCGCGGCCAACATCCTCGCCGGCGTCGAACAAGGGGTGTCGCTGTGACCCGGGTCGTGCTGACGGGCGCCGCGACGATGACGGGCTTCGAGGTGCTGAAGTCGCTGCTCGAGTGCCACGAGGTGACGTCCATCCGGCTGCTGCTGCCGGCAGGAGCATCCGGCCGCGTCGGCACGCTCCTCGGAGGGCTCCCTGCCTCGGTGCAGGTCACGGAGGCGCGGATTGATCTGCTGCAGTTCGGGTTGCCGCTCGCGGCGCTGGAGGAGCTTGCCGCGTCGTCGGACGTGGCCGTTCACTGTGCACAGCGCGAGAGGCCCGATCAGGATCTCGAACGGGCGCGGGAGGTGAACGTCCTGCCGGTCGTTACGTGGATCGCGCTGCTGGAGCGGCACCCGGCCTTGCGCCTGCACCACCTCTCGTCGGCGCTCGTCGGCGGCGACCGGAAAGGCCTCTTCACGGAGTTCGACCTCGACTGCGGCCAGGGTTTTCACAATGCCTGGGAGCGCAGCAAGTTCGAGGCTGAGGTGCGGCTGCGCGGATCGAGCGTGAGCGACCGGGTGACGATGTATCGCCCCAGCCATACGCTGGCCCGGCTGCCGGCCATGGAGCTCGGCGGCGCCTCACCGCTGCTGGCGACGCTCGCCGCGGCCTCGCTGCTGCCCGGAGACCCCAAAGCACGGCTCGACTTCGTCCCTGCCGACTACGTGGCCGGCGCGATGGTGGCGCTGCTGCGCAAGGAAGCGGAAGGAACGTTCCACATCGCCTGCGGCTGGAACGATTCGCTGCCGGTGACGCAGGCCGCCGCGCTGGCCGCTCAAGGCCGCGGGCGGGCCCGGGGCGCGTTCGTGCTGCCGCGCATCGCTTCCTGGCCGCAGAGCGTGTTCGGAGCGGCCGCGCCGAACGGGCTGTCGACGCGGCGCCTGGCGTTCGCCACGGCACGCGACCTCCTCCACCAGGGGCCGGTATTCGACACGTTCCGCGCGGAGGGCGCGCTCGACATCCCCTGCCCGGCGCCCGAAAGCTGGCTCGCCGATGCGGTCCGCCTCGGCGAATCGCAGCACTGGCACAGAGCCAGTCGCGTCGTTCGCTGAATCTTTTATCCGCTTGTTTGCTGTCCGCAAACAACGAACAACGGACAACGAACAACGGAGTCACCAGAGCAACGGCACCAGCGCCCGCACCTCGCGCCGGTAGGTTGTGTACGCGTCGCCGAGGCGGCCGATCATCTCAGCTTCTTCATAGCGGATGCGGCGGACGTAGGCGAAGAGCTGGAAGACCAGCGAGAGCGCGGCCCCGATCCAGGCGTGGAGAAACAGCAGCGTCCCCACGAACAGCAGCAGCGCGCCGCCGTACGCGGGGTGGCGGATGAAGCGGAACGGCCCTGTGCGGATGACCTGGTGGTCGTCGTACACAGTGATGAACCAGGTGAAGTAGCGGCCGAGCGTGCGCACGGCCCAAACGCGCAGACTGAGACCGGCCAGCATCAGGGCGGCCGCGATCGTGGTGACAGCGTCCCAGTCGAAGCTGGCGGGGTAGCGCAGGTACAGCGCCTCCAGCACGCCGGCGAGCTGGGTGAGGTAGACGGACCAGACGATCTGCGCGGCCGTGCCGCGGTCGCGGGGAGGGGCAGCCGCGTCGATCGGCTTGTAGACCGGCTGGAAGATGGAGATGGCCATGGCCACGGCCACCAGGATCCAGAGCTGCGGATGGAGCAGCGCCCGCGGCTGTCCCGCGGCGGGCAGGATGTAGAACGCGGCCGCGGCGATGAGCGCCGTGAGGACCTTGCGGATCATCCGTGACCCGGGTCCGCGAGCTCCACGAGCCCCTTCGACTGCCGGGCCGCGGCCTTCTGGATGTCGCGGAGGATGCGCAGGTGGTGGCGATGGTGGATGTCGAGGAAGAAGAACCACTGGCGCGAGGTGAGGTACTTCATCCGCGGGTGCATGCTCTTGCCGGTTGCCGCGCGGACGCGGCCGAGGTCCCAGTCGTTGTCGGCGAGCCGGCGGTGCAGCCGCGTCTTCAGCGGCTGGATCTCGACCAGGGAGCCCGTTCCCGGGACGAGGGGCGGAATGGTCGGGAACAGCTTGCGGGGGATGCGGCCCGTCACCATGAGACTGCGGCCGAGGAAGCTCGGCTGGTCGCGCTCGTGCCCGCCGCCGAGCGACTCGTCGAGGCGGTCGAAGACCCAGTGCGTAGCGAGGTAGAGGTGCTCGAGCTGCTGGCCATACGTCCAGTGACTGACCTCGGGAACGTGCAGGGTGAGGTCGCGCCGGCAATGCTCGGCCAGCTCCGCCGCGAAGCGGGGAGCGGCATGGAGCCGGCCCTCGCCGTCGAGCGATCCCCACAGCCGGTGCACTGCTCGTGTCATGCGATCCACGGTTGTCTCTCCTGACTTAGGGCTCGGGTTAGTGGCGCGAGCGGGTGATGGCGAGCGGTGAACGGAAAGGGCGAGCGGCGAGCGGGAGTGCGCCGGCGAACGGAACGTAGGGGTATCCCGCTCGCCGTTGCCGCCTCCCGCTCGCCCTCGGACCAACTGAATCAACGCCCAAACGAGAATGGATTGAAGATCACCCGGAAGCCTCGCCGCACGTTCTTCGTGCCGATCTGGCGGGCGAATGCTCTCGGCGCTTTGCCGGCCTTGCGGGCGGCATCACTGAAGCCGCGGGCGGCATTGCGGAGGGAATCGCGGACCAGTCCGTCGCGCCGCTTGCGGGCGGAGCGTTTGCTGCGCTTCCTGAAGGTGTCGAAGCCTTCGGCGAACGAATTCGCGGCCCGGTAAACAGCGCGCGACGCGCCGAGGACCAGCTTCTGGAATGGCTTCGTACCCTTCGTGTAGCGGCGTTTCTTGCCCTTCTTCTTCGTGCGGCTGAAGTAGACCGGAGCGCCGGCCTGCTGCTGCGTCTCCTGGGCGGTGTAGCTCACGGGCGGTGTTCCTTCGCTTCCTGTGGCGCTGGTCCTGGTCTCGGGCTGGTCGGTGCCGCCCTTGGTGCCTCGTGTGGTGTCAGTTGCCATGTCCTGCCTCCTCGTTGTCCGGCTTGGGGTTGTCCGGCTCCTGGGGGTTCGCGTGTCGGTGACGGTCAGAAGATCGATGGAAGGATGCCGCTGCTTCGCTTTCCGCGTCTGCGCTTCTTGCGGTAGACGAGGACGACCGGGACGAACTGTTTGCCTTCGGCCTGGTCGCCGAGCGACGTCGTCACTTCGGCCACGGCGTCCTGGACGTCCGTCACGATCGGTCCGCATCCCTTCTCGAGATCGCGGAGCTTTCTCCGGGTGGTCTTGCCGGCGTCGATGACGATCGGCGCGCTCACGATTGCTCCCATGCCTTGCCTCCTCGATTGCGTCAGTGTTCCGTCTCTTCACGTATGGATAGAAGGAAAGCTATACCAAAGGACGGCGATATGTCAATATGACTGAAATCATGAAGCACGACGACGGCGAGCGGAACGGGCGGGCCAGGAGCCTGCGGCGGGAGAAGATCCAGCGCGCCGCCGCGGGCGCAACCCGCCGCTGGCGGAAGCTCCACAGCGATGTCGCGGCCGCGCCCGCTGCCGCGGACCGGCTCCCCCTGTATCAATCGCTGCCCCGGCCGCCCCACCTCGGCGTCACCCGGTCGAAGGATCCGGCCCTTCCGCCGCGGCGCCCGGACCTGCAATTCCACGCCGGCAGAATGCGCACGGCGTGGCGATTGCTGCGCTGGTTCTACGCCGCGGCCTGGTTCGGATGCGGCGTCCTGCTGGACAAGCTGCGGCACCGGGACAGCGAAGCGTCCCGGGCCGAGCGTCTCCGCCGGACCTTCGAGTCGATGGGGACGACGTTTATCAAGCTGGGCCAGCAGCTATCGATGCGGCTCGATCTCCTGCCGTACGCCTATACGCGCGAGCTGGAGAACATGCTCGACGACGTCAGGGCCATGGACACGGACGTGGCGGTGAAGGTCATCGAGCGGACGTCCGGGCGCCGGATCGAGAAGATCTTCGCCGTGTTCGATCCGAAACCGATCGGGTCCGCCTCGGTGGCCTGTGTCTACCAGGCCGTGCTGAAGAGCGGGGAGCGGGTGGCGGTGAAGGTGCGGCGGCCGGGCATCGGGGAGCTCCTCATGGCCGACATGCGCGCCCTCGGCTGGCTCATGACCATCGGTGAGCTGTTCATCATGCGTCCCGGCTTCACGGCCAACTTCCTCTACGAGCTGCAGACGATGCTGCTGGAGGAGCTCGACTTCATCCGCGAGGCGCGCTTCAACGAGCTGTTCCGGCGGCGCACGCGCAAGGCGCGCCTCCGCTTTGCCTCGGCGCCGAAGATCTTCTTCGAGCACTCGAACGCCGAGGTTCTCGTGGCGGAGCTCCTGGAAGGGGTATGGCTGACGGATGTGCTGGCCGCCCTCGAGCACGACGACCGGGCCGCGCAGCACCGCCTCGAGGAGATGGGCATCGACCCGATCATCCTGGCCCGGCGCATCCAGACCATCGCCCGCTTCAACAACTTCGAGAACATCTTCTTTCACGCCGACCTGCACCCGGCCAACGTGCTGGTCCGCCCCGGAAACGAGATCGTCCTGATCGATTTCGGCTCCTGCGGCTCATTCAGCCGGAGGGAGCTGAATTCCTGGCGGCGCTGGTTCGACGCCCAGAGCGTGAACGACGTGCAGGGGATGGTGCAGGCGGCGCTGGCGATCATCGAGCCGCTGCCGCCGATCGACAAGGACTCGTTCGGGCTGCGCCTGGAGACGGTGTTCTGGAACGATCTCTACGCCATCAAGAGCAAGCACTCGGAATGGCACGAGCGCATCTCGGCCCGGATGTGGATCGGCTTCCTGAAGCTCTCCCGCGAGTTCGGCGTGCCGATGCGCCTCAACACGCTGCGCATGATCCGAGCCTCGATGCTCGCAGACACGCTGGCGGCGCGCCTCGATCACGACCAGGACCCGTACGGGGAGTACCGCCACTACGAGCGCGGCGCGGGAAAGCGGGCCAAGCGGCGGGTCGTGAAACGGTTGCGCCGCCTCTTCGGACCGGGCAAGTGGGTGCGGCTGGAGCAGGGGATCGAGTCGGGCGTGAAGCTCTTCTACGGCGTCCAGCGCACGGTCGACTCCCTCGCCTCCATCGGCATCATTCCCCTCATCGGCAAGGCCGCGGAGGTGGTGGCTATCGCCGTCAAGTCGCTCTTCTACGCGGGCGCCCTGGCGGGAGTCTGGGCCATGGTGAACCTGATTTGCAACGTCGCTACCGGAGCGCGGCCGGAGGAGCGGATCTACCTGCATCTCCTCTATCACGTCATCGTGAACAATGGCTGGTACCAGATCGCGGCCATGCTGCCGCTGCTCCTGGTGGGGCGGCGCATCCTCATCCGCCTGCGGGACCGCGACTACTCGGCGCCGCAGGGCTCTTCGGGACGGCTGCTGTAACGCAGTACGATGGCTGCGATGTCCGACGGCACGTACGACCTCTTCGCGATCCTGGGATCGATCGCCGCGATCCTCGTGCTCTGGATCCGCTTTCGTCAGGGGCGGATGGTACGGCGGCTGCACGACCTGACGATGGGAGCAGGGATGATGAAAATCTCGAATGCGTTTGCCAGTTACTCCGTCGACGACCTGCAGCGGGCCAAGGCCTTTTACGGAGACCTGCTTGGACTCTCGGTGAAGGAAACACCGCAGGGGCTCAGCCTGCAGTTTCAGAGCTCGATCGTTTATCTGTATCCGAAGCCGAATCACCAGCCGGCCACGTTCACGGTGCTCAACTTTCCGGTGGTGAGCGTCGACGGGGCGGTGACGGAGCTAACCGGGCGCGGCATCCAGTTCGAGCATTACGACATGCCGGAGCTGAAGACCGACGCGCGCGGCATCGCCCGCGGCCGCGGTCCGACCATCGCCTGGTTCAAGGACCCGGCCGGCAACATCCTTTCGGTCGTCGATGCCGGGGACTCGCCGAGTCAGGTTGGCAAAGCCTGAACGGCGGCTTGAAGGCTGAACGGCTCAAAGGCTGAAGGGGGTTGAACAGGGCATTGTTCTCCCTTTCAGCCTTCCAACCTTCCAGCCTTTCAGTCTTCATTCGCAGTGACGTGGGCCTCAGATGCAGGCCGGCTGATGGTCCAGGTGCGTCTCGTCGACGATGGCCTTTTCCGTGAGGCGCGGGCGCAGGTTCTGGCGCCGCCGGCCGAGCTCTTCGCGGACGAGGCGCAGCGTCTCCGGTAGCGCGCCCCGGCGCTTGCGGGCGTCGAGCAGCATGCGGATCGTCGCGGCGGTGAGCGAAGTGAGGCCGAAGAGGTCGCGGGGACGGCGGCGGTGGATGAAGATGTCGAGAAAATCCTTGCGGAGCTCCTCGTCGCGCGCCACGCCGCGGAGGATCTCCAGCAGGACGGGCGAGATCGGGCCGCGCTTGCCGATGTCGTTGGCGAACCAGTAGTGCTGGAAGGCGTCGGCGTCGCGCCACCGCCACCAGCGGCGGAGCTCCTCATCGCGATCGCGTGGCCTGCGGAAGCCAGCCAGGATGGCTTCGGAGAGACGCTCGATCTGGCGGAGAGCGTCGGAAATGCCCTGCCCGGGCGTCGGATCCTTGAAGTGTCCGGAGTCGCCTGCGAGCACCCAACCGGGACCCGCCGCCTCGCGGAAGAAGCCTTCGAATCGGGTAAGACCGCGGAACTTCGTCACGCGTTCGGCTCCCTCGAGCAGCGCGGCGACGGGCGGGCATCCATTTATGGCGCGCTGGAACGAGCCTTCGCTGTCCGCGCGGACTTCGTCGAGCGTCTCCAGCGGCGGGCAGGAGATGGCGATGAAGTGACCGTGATCGGCCGGTGCGGCCACCACGAAGTCGTCACCCAGCCGGTGGTAATAGACCCTGGCCACCGGTTGCGCCTTCACGCCACGGAAGTAGGCCCAGGTGCTCATCCGCTCGCTGGAGGTGACGTGGTACCGGCGCGCGCCGGTGAGCCGGGCGATCGTGGAGAGGCGGCCGTCCGCACCGACGACGAGATCGGCCTCCAGGCTGGACACACGTCCGTCGCGTCCGGTGACCCGCACGCCGCGCACGCGCCCGCCCCTCTCCAGCAGGCCCGTGACCCGCGTGTGGAGGCGCAGATCGACGCCCGCCTCGCGGGCCGCCTCGACGAGGTGAATGTCGAGGGTGATGCGCCGTACGCAGAGCATCGGCACGGGCGGATCCATGGCCCGGAGGCGCGGCGGACCGGAGAGGTCGACGTCTTCGAACTTCATGTAGCAATCGGTGATGGGAGGGGAGCCCGACGAGGCCAGCACACGGTCGAAGATGCCGAGCTTCTGCAGGACCTCGATCCCGCTCAACTGGAACATGTGCGTCGACAGCGTATCGCTGGGGAATTCGGCCTGGTCGACGACGCAGACCGATAGTCCGGCCCGCCGCAGGAAGACCGCCAGCGGCGAGCCGGCGCACCGCGCGCCGACGATCACCACGTCGAAGCGGTCCTTCGTTCCGTTCCCGTTCACGGCTTCCGGCTCTCCTCGCTCGGGGCGTATGGCGCTACCGCGACGTCGCCGCGACCGGCGGACAATCGACGGGGGGTACACCCTCGAACACGGCCATGTTGTTCAGCCGCCCGCCGATGGCGGCGGCCACTGCGAAGATCACGAAGCCCGTGCCCGGCACGGCCAGCGTCGCCACCAGCGCGAGAAGGAGATAGACGTACGGGATCTTCACCTGCGCGGCGCGGCGTGCCATCCAGGCCCCGGCGATGAGCGGCATGACCAGCAGATCGATCCAGCCGGCCAGCAGCAGGCCGTCGTTGGCGAAGAGGCCGTAGAGACCCCCGAGTGAGAAGAACCCTTTCGGGTCGCCCGGATGCGGTCCCTCGTTCCAACTGAGCAGCAGCACGAGCGTGTAGCCGATGCCCAGGATGAGGGGGACGATGATGCCGGCGAACCAGAAGTTCGCCCAGGGCCGCCGCGGGAAGAGGATCAGCGACGCCCAACCGGCGCCGGCGAGGGCGAGAGCAACGTAGAAGAGGGCTTCGTTCGTCATGGCGTATCTCCTCGTGTCCGTCGTTCAAACGGGATTGGTGGCCACCACGTAGTAGTACCGGGTGCCGGACTGCGCGGTGCGATCGACGTAGCTCGTCGTCTCGACCTTCGGTGCAATCCAGCCGAAGGGTCCCTGCGGCGTCGGGCCGCGCTTGACCTTGTAGGATTTCGCCCCGGCCACGGCGTTCCACCGCAGCAAGACGCCGCCCTCCGGCGCGGACGTGGCCGTCAGGCCCGCCGGCGGATAGAAGGGGACCGGAGTCCAGAGGAAGGCCCCCTGGATCAAGGCCAGGATGAGCTTCGGCGCGTAGAGCAGGCCGCCCTTCCCGGTGGTCTGGCGCGCGAAGCGGTCCAGGAAGTAGTCGGTCATCGGGCCGGAGCCGTAGTTCTCGCAGAGGTAAGCCAGCAGGGTGGTGGAGTCGAAGTAGGCCAGGCGGAAGCTCACCAGTCCGTCCACGAAGCAGAACTTGTCTACGACGGGCACGGTGAGGCCGTTCGAGACGACGAACCGCCAGTTGATCAGGATCTCTGTGTCGTTGTTCGCCCAACTGATCACCTCTCCGCGGAGATCGGGGAAGTACTTGAAGAGCAGGAGGAAGTCGGAGGCGGCCTTCTCGGCGCCGGTCGACGTGCCTGCGGAGTCGATCATCACCGCGCCGTCGGTGAAGACGGACGGTCCCCACTGCGAGGGATCGCCGGTGTGCCAGATGTGGTTGAACCAGTTGACGTAGTCGAGGGGCGTGGTGCCCCAGATGGCGGGATTGGGAAGGTTGTCCTTCAGGGGCGGCGCCAGGGCCGGCGTCGGGGTGAACGGATCGGTGACGTCGAAGTGGTAATCGGAGCCGTTGCCGAGATTTCTCTGAGCCATACGCTTGCCCCCCGTCCGTCGCGCCAAGGCCGTGGTCAGGGCCGTGGCAACGACGCGTCTGTATCTCCGCCGGAAGCACGCGGTCGAGCGCGTCGAACCGGTCATCGTGACCCTCGCCGGTGATTTGTAGCGATTTATACGGAGTTATATCATGCCACCGCTACGGACGTCAAGCGCGCCGCTGCGATGCGCGCGGCCAGACGATCCAGCAGGGGTGTGGTCATGGCCGTCGTCACCAGGGCCATGAGCACGATCATGGTGAACAGCGTGCGGGAGATCACGCCGATATCCAGTCCGATGTTGAGGACCACCATCTCCATCAGTCCGCGCGTGTTCATCAGCACGCCGATGGCCGCCGACTCGCGCCAGGAGAAGCCGGCCACGCGCGCGCTGAGCAGCGCTCCGCCCAGCTTTCCGGCGATGGCCACGGCCAGGACCAGCGCGCAGAGCAGCCAGGGGCCGGCGCCGTCGAGCAGGCCGACGTTCGTGCGCAGTCCGGTCACGGCGAAGAACAGGGGCAGAAAGACGATGCACGTCAGCGTCCGCACGTGCCCCACCAGCACTTCCGGCAGGCGCGTCTCCCGCGGAATGATCGTCCCGGCCAGGAAGGCGCCGAACAGTGCGTGGATGCCCAGCATCTCCGTGATGCATGACGACGCCAGCACGAGGAGGATGATGCCGGCCAGGACGCGCTCGCCCGGCGGGCCGTTCGCCCGGCGGACCAGCACCTCGAGCAGCAGCGGCCGCACCGCGGTGATCATGACCGCGACGTAGACGGCCATGAGGACGATCCGGACGGCCAGCGTGGCCGGGTCGGTGGCCCGCACGATCATGACCACCAGGGCCAGGATGCACCAGGCCGAGACGTCGTCGACGGCCGCGCAGGCGATGGCGGTGTTGCCCATCTTCGTGCGCAGGAGGTGCCGCTCCTCCAGAATGCGGGCCAGCACGGGGAAGGCGGTGATGCTCATCGACGTGCCGAGGAAGAGGGCGAAGCCGCGAAAGCTCACGCCCTGCTCAGCCAGGCGCGGATAGAGGTAGAGGGCCAGCGCCGAGCCGAGGACGAACGGAACGACGATGCTGACGTGGCTGATGAGGACGATGCTGTCGCGCCGCTCCCGCATCAGCTCCGGCGCGAACTCGAGGCCGACCAGGAACATGAAGAAGATCAGTCCGATCTGGCTCAGCGACGTCAGCGTGCCGATGCTCGGGACCGGGAACGTGGCCGCGAACAGGTGAGGTGCCACCCGGCCGAACAGCGACGGTCCGAGCAGGATGCCTGCCGCCACTTCGCCAATGACGGGGGGCTGGCGGATGACGCGCAGAAGCGCGCCGGCGGCCCGGCTTGCCACGATCATGGCGATGATCTGCAGGAGGGTCAGGGCCAGATCGGGGAGCAGTCCCGGCCCGGCGGCACTCGGTACGGCCGGGGCGGAGGTATGAGCCTGCGCGCCGGCGTGCAGTCCCGCGCCGGCGCGCAGCAACAGCACCTCGAGCGCCACGCCGCCGGCGAGCAGGGCCAGGTAGAGCGCAGGGCGCCTCATGACGTTAGGACGTCATTATATCTCTGCATTCAAAAACCAGCGGCGCGGCGGCGGCTACATGAGGTCGACCGGCGGCTGCGGCTCCGCCTTCTCCGGCGGGGTCTGCGGCTCGCGCATGCGCTGCCGGGCGCGGCTGAAGGCCCGCTCGAGCTCGTCCCAGGCCCTCTCGAAGCCGTCCTTCAGCTCTGCCGCCACCGGCCTGCGCGTGCGGTGCAGGTCGAGCAGCACCTGCTTCGCCTCGCCGGCGGCGTGACGCAGGGTGGCCGTGACTTCGCCCAGATCGCCGCGCGCCGCATCGAGCGATACCTTGGCCCGGCTGCGGAACTGGTCGACGTCGAAGCCCCACTCGCGCAGCACGCGCGCACCGCGGCGCGGCTCCTGTTGCGGCTCTCCCTGCGGCGTTTCCGGTTCGGGGGCGGGATTCTCGTTTGTGTCCATGAGTCTCTCCTGGCATCACGATACGCCTACTCGCGCCGCGTGTTGCATTCCAGGCAAACGCGGCCGCAGTCCTAATTCGACGCCGTGGCCGCCTGCTTTCCGATCCACTGATTAACATTCATCTCCAGCACGCCCAGGGGCACCGCGCCGCTGCCCAGCACCACGTCGTGGAACTCGCGGACGTCGAAGCGCGGGCCGAGCGCCTGCTCGGCGCGCTTGCGCAGCTCCTTGATCTTCAGCTCCCCGAGCTTGTAAGCGAGCGCCTGGCCCGGCCAGGAGATGTAACGGTCCACCTCTGTCTCGCACTCGTGCAGGGGAAGAGCCGTATGCGTGGCCAGGTAGTCGATGGCCTGCTGCCGCGTCCATCCCATCGAATGGACGCCCGTATCGACGACCAGGCGGCAGGCCCGCCACATCTCGTAGGTCAGCCGGCCGAAGTTGCTGTATGGATCGGTGTAGAAGCCCGCCTCCAGCCCGAGCCATTCGCAGTACAGTCCCCATCCCTCGGAGAACGCGGAGTTGCCGGAGAAACGCCGGAAGTACGGCAGCTCGGCCAGCTCCCGGCTGAGGGCGATCTGCAGGTGATGGCCGGGAACGGCCTCGTGCAGCGTCAGGGCCTCGAGGTTGTACAGCGGCCGGCTGTCGAGCATGTACGTGTTCACCCAGTACGTGCCCGGCTGCGTGCCGCCCAGCGGCGCGCCGACGTAGCGGCCGCTGGTGTACTTCGGGGCGATGTCATCGGGGACGGGGGCCACGGTATAGGGAAGGCGGGGCAGCGTCTTGAAGAGCGACGGCAGCTTACCGTCCATCCGCTTGGCGATCCAGGCCGCGCGGGACAGCAGCTCTTCCGGGGTCTTCGCGTAGAACCGCGGGTCGGTGCGCAGGAACTTCAGGAAGGCCGCGAAGTCGCCCTGGAAGTGCACCTGCTGGATCACGGCGTTCATCTCCGCGGAGATGCGGTCGACCTCCGAGAGACCGAGCTTGTGGATCTCCTCGGCGGTGAGGTCGAGCGTCGTGAACTCGCGGATCTTCAGTGCGTAATACTCCCGCCCGTTGGGCAAGTCGTAGGCGCCGAGGGTCGTGCGGGCGCCGGGGAGGTACTCGTTGTCGAAGAAGTCGAGGAACTCGCGGTAACCCTTCACCGCGCCGTCCATGATGGCCGAGCGCCCTGCGCTGCGCAGCCGCTCACGCTCCGACTCGGGCACGGCGTTGGGGAAGTGCTCGAACGGCTTCCAGAAGACGCTCCTGGCCGGATCGTCGACCACGTGGGCCGAGATGGTCTTGTCGTAGCCGGTGAGCGTGGCGCGCGGCACGGTCATACCGCGTTTCAGGCCGATGCGCATGAGGGCGATCTGCTCCTGAACGTAGCGCGGCCAGGCCCGGAGGCGGCTGATGTAGTTCTCGTAGTCCTTCACCGTCTTCAGCGGCATTTCCTCGGCGAGGCGGGAGAAGCCGGTGTGGAAGCCGGAGTCGGCGTTGAAGGGCATCTGGTAGTCGCCGAGGTCGTACGACTGGAGGCCGATCTCGAGCTGGCGTTTGAAAATGTCGTAGTTGACCCGGTCGTCCTGCGGCAACTTCGACCGGTCGATCTCCGTGAGCTCGGCCAGCGCGGCCTTCGAGGCATTGTGCCGGCGCTCGAGGTCCGCCGGCGTGGCGGACGGCATCAGGTCGTCGTGCTCATGCCGGTTGACGGACGTGGCGAAGAGCGGATTCTCCTGCATCCGCGTCTCCCACACGCGATTGAAGAGCGCGTGCAGCCGGGTCACTTCATTGTCGGCGTGGAGGGGGAGGGCGAGGAAGGCGACGACGACGGCGGCGAGGATCGCGATTTGTCGTTTCACATGCAAAGCTTAGTACAGCGGCGGCCGGGGGGAAGGCGCTGTAACAAGAGGCTGGAAGGCTGAGAAGGCTGGAAGGTGTCAGCGAGCCGGCTCAGCCTTCCAGCCTTCGTTGTCAGTCCGCCAGTGCCTCCGCCAGTGTCGCCGCGAAGGCGTCCGCGGCTCCGTCGCTGCTCAGACCGACGGGGATGTTGTAGCGGAAGATGACGCGGCCGTTCTTGGTGATGGTCGCGCTGCCGCCACCGTTGAGATCCTGGCTGTAACGGGAGCCGAAGCGGTTCGAGATCGACGAGGTCGACTCCCACCGGATGGCCACCGGCGCCTCGATGTTGCTGAAGTCGACATCGGGGAGGTAACGATGCAGAGCGCGGTAGACCACCAGGTGATCGCCGCCGCCGATGAGGGCCATTTCCTTCACGCCGCGAAGCTCGTTGTGCAGGCGATCCAGGGCGCGCTCGTTCCCGCGATAGTGTCCGGGAGTCTCGACGTACACCGGTGCCCGGCGTGGGACCGTCTCCACCGGCACATCCGCTCGCGGTTGCGCGTCGGTCTGCGACGACTGCGATGACGGTTGCGGCTGCAACTGGGCAACCTGCGGCGGCCGATTCTGCCCGCGCGATACCGGCTGCGGTTGTACCTGCGCCGGGTTCTGAGGCTTCGTCGTCTGCGGCTGCGAGAGAAGCTGCGGCTGCCCTTGCTGCCCCGGCGGGTTCGAGATTTCGGCGGTCAGTTTCGGCGCGGTGTCCGTCTTCTGCGGCGTGACGTTCACCGTCGTCTGCGACGGTTTGGACGGGCCGGGCGTCGTCCCTTCGGCGGTGACTTTCGACGAGCTGACCTTCGTGAACGGCGAGACGATCTCGGAAATCTTCGGCCACAGCGCGTAGGCCGCGCCGCCGATCAACAGCACGACGATGGCCAGGACCGCCATGACCGGCCCGGCGCTGCTCCGGCGCCGCGGGCCTCCCTGCGGCAGAGGCGTGAGCACGGTCGCCTGCGCGCCGGCTGGTACCGGTACCGGCGGAGGCACCGCCGGTTGCGGCGTCTGCGCCTGAACGGGCGGCGTCGCGGACGGTACGGAGGGTGCGGCACCGCCCGCTGCCGGCAAAGCGGCTGCTGCCGCGACCGATGCCATCGCGGAGGCGGCGGCTTCACCGGTGGTGGCCGTCGCGACCGTAGGCATCGCCGAAGCGGCGACGATCCCTGTTGCGGGCGTAGCCATGGTCGGCGCGAACGGCGACAGCGACGCCTGGCCCGCCGGCGGGCGCCACGTGGCGTCGCCGTCGAGGGCGATGGCCTGGGTGGCGGTGATCACGGGATCCGGCAGGGTGGCCAGAATCGCTTCCAGCGCGCCGGCGAAATCATGCGCGGTGGGATAACGCTCGTCGCGGTTGCGGGAGAGCGCTTTCTGCAGGACGGCCACAAGGGCCACGCCGCCGGGGAAATTCGGCGGCAGTTCGACGGTGGAGGTTGGGACTTCGCGCGCGTGATGGAGGAAGTACTCGTGCGGCGACTTGGCCTCATACGGCGGGCGGCCGGTCAGCAGTTCGACGATGACCATGGCCACGGCATACAGATCGGCTCTGCCGTCGACCTTCTCTCCCTCGGGGAGGAAGCCGAGCTGCTCGGGCGAGGCGTAGCGGAGCTTGCCCACGAAGATGCCCGTCCGCGTCTGCGTCACGGCGTCGGGGTCCTCGAGCTTGGCCACGCCGAGGTCGATGATCTTCACCGTGTCGTCGCGGGTGATCATCAGGTTCTCGGGGCTGATGTCGCGGTGGATGATGCCGGCGCGGTGGATGGCTTCGAGGCCGCTGAGGGCCTGGATGGCGATCTTCAGCGCCTGGCGCGGCGGGATCGTGCCGCGGGTGCGGAGACGCTGGGCCAGGTTCTCGCCGTCGATGAACTCCCACACCATGTAATGCGAGCCGTCCGGAAGGGCGGCGAAGTCGAAGAGGGTGGCCACGTTCGGGTGCTGCACCTTCGTGGCGATGCGCGCCTCGCGGAAGAAGCGATCGCGCGCGTCGTCGCGCCCGGCGATCCGGGAGTGGATGACCTTGATGACGCGCGGCGCGCCGAGGAGCGTGTGCGTAGCCTTATAGATCTCACCCATGCCGCCCGCGCCGAGGGCAGCGGTGATCTCGTACCTGCCGTCAAGTATTTCGCCAGTATTCACGCCGGTAAGCTTACGCCCTTCCGGCGGTTCCGTCTGTGACGGGGCTGACGTCGCACGGTTTCCAATTCCCGTGAGTTTGGCGTCCTGGATCAGTACCCTGCCGGGTACGGGACCGCGCTTGTCGATACCGGGATGCGGGGGTCGCGGCGCCGCTACGCCGGCGGCCGCGCCGGCAACCACCGGTCCAGCACCTGGCCGAGGGCCACCGGTTCCACGGGCTTGCCGACGTAGTAGGCGATGCTGGGCTGGTGCAGCCGCCCCTGC
>CAZYTO010000001.1:69669-71161 GCA_964650405.1 uncultured Thermoanaerobaculia bacterium
GGCAGGGCCGCAAACAACGGCTCAGGCACCGGGCCGGGGGCGACGGGTTCAAGGTGCTTGCGGACGTAGTCGTCGACACCGCTCTCCGGGAGGCGGCTTCGTTCGCCGTCGAACGTATCCCCGCTCATGGCAATGATGCGCAGGCGCGGCCCGGCCGTGGCCCGCATCCGGCGTGCGGTCTCCGCGCCGCTCATATCGGGCATGCGCATGTCCATCAGGACGAGGTCGAAGCGGTTGGCCTCGAAGAGGGCCAGCGCTTCCCGCCCGCTGGCCGCCGTCATCACGCCGACCCCACGTCCGCGGAGGATCTCCGTGGCCATCTCGCGGCAGATCCAGTCGTCGTCGACGAGCAGCACCCGCGGCCCTTCTGCGGGTGCGGGCTCGTCCTCCTCATAGATATAGCGCACGCCGAGGTGCCGGGCGATGCAGTGGAAGATCGTGGACTCGCGGAACGGTTTGGCCACAAAATCGTCGCAGCCGGCGGCGAGGATCTCGCCGCGCTCGTGCTCCAGTGCGCTCGCCGAGAGGGCGATGATGGGGACGCGCGGCCGGCCGGCCAGCTTCTCCGCCGCGCGGATGCGGCGCGTCGCTTCCAGTCCGTCGAGCATGCCCATCCGCTTGTCCATCCAGATGAGGTGCGGCTGCCAGTTCTGCCACGCGGCGAGCGCTTCTTCGCCGGACGCCGCCTCGCGGACCTGGAAGCCGACCGCGCTGAGAAGCTGCGTCAGCACAGCGCGGTTGACCAGCGTGTCGTCTACTACGAGGAGGCGGGGAGGGTCCTGTCCCGGCGCCAGCGCCGCCACGTGCCGTTCGTGCTGCTGCTCGGGCGATAGCGCCGCCGTCTCGGGCAGGGCAACCGTCACGAGGAAACGTGAGCCACGGCCGGGCGTGCTCTCCGCGGTGATGTCGCCGTTCATCAGGCGGGCCAGGTTGCGCGACAGTGCCAGTCCCAGGCCCGTCCCTTCCTTCGTGCGCATGCCGCTCTCGCTCTGCACGAACGGCTCGAAGAGGCGCGGCAGCTCGGCGGCGGCGATGCCCGGCCCCGTGTCCTCCACCTCGAACGATGCCTGCCCGTCGCGCCACGAGCCGCGAAGGGTCACGCTTCCCCTCTCGGTGAACTTCACGGCATTGCCGGCCAGGTTGAGGAGGATCTGGCGGATGCGCACTTCGTCGCCCGCCACGGCGCGGGGTAAGCCGGCGTCGTCGAGCTCGCATACGAAGCGCACGCCCTTTTCCTGCGCGCGCAGGCGCAGCACGTTCTCCACGTCGCGCACGACGTTCCGGATATCGAACGGTTTCTCATCCAGGGTGATGCGGCCGGCCTCGATCTTGGAGAGCGAGAGGACGTCGTTGATCAGTCCGAGGAGGTGCTCGCCGCTTTTCAGGATGACGGCCAGCCCCCGCCGGTCCTCGGCGTCGCGGTTCCGGCGGCGTCCCAGGAGCTGGGCGAAGCCGAGGATGCCGTTGAGCGGCGTGCGCAGCTCGTGGCTCA
>CAZYTO010000002.1:0-69545 GCA_964650405.1 uncultured Thermoanaerobaculia bacterium
CACCGCCTATTGCAACTCAGTTTGCTTCGAAGATCAACCGGTAAACAGATACGGTTAGTTTAGGGTCCGGGTTACTGCCGTCGCGGCGGAACGCCTTACGGGCGTACAATTCGCCGCACACAGTGAGCATCGGGACTGCGGACGAGTTGGTGCGGCATCTGCTCGCGACGGACGTGCTTTCGCGCACGTCCGCGGTGGACGGCAACGTCGTCGTGCTGTCGGACCGCGAGGGATGCCGCTTCCGGGTCATCGACCGCGATCGCGCCCAGTTCTTCGCCACGAGCGGCGAGCCGTTCGCCGTCGAAGCGGCATGGTACGAGCGCGTCCGCGACGATTCGCGCCTGGCTCCGCTACGCGCGCTCCTTCCGGAGATCGCCGCTCTCGATTCGTCACGCGCCCTGCTGGTGGTGCGGACGTTCGACAAGGGCGAAGACGTCATTGAGCATCACCGCGCGGCGGCGCGGCAAGCGGAGTGGCTGCCCGCGCTCCTCGGAGGGTGGCTCGGCGCGCTGCACCGCGTCACGTCCGCGTTCGGTGAGGAGACCGGGATGCCGCGCGGTCTCCCGGCGGCGCTGGCTCCTGCGAACGGCCAGGCCGCCGGGAATCCGATCATCCGCGACGCGATCGCGCGCGCGGCCGCCGCGTGGCAGGCCACGGCGGTGATTCACGGCGATCCGTCGTTCGAGCATGTCGTCCTGCCGGCGGAGCCGGACCGGCGGGTCCACCTCGTTCGCTGGGACGGCGCGCGCCTCGGCGATCCGGCCTGGGACGTCGCGACGGTCCTGTCGGAGTACTACGCATGGTCGCTCGCCCCGAGTCTCGTCGCGACGGTCGACGGCCCGGTCTGCCCGCTCACGAGCGCCGGCCTTCGCACGCTGGTCGCAACGCTGTGGAGCAGCTACAGCGCGGTCGCGGCATTGCCTGCCGCGGAGACACGCCCGTTCTTCCTGTGCGCGATCTCGTACGCAGGGGCGCGGCTCGTCGCTCGCGTGCCGCGGCTCGTCGCCAAGCCCGAGACCGCCGTCGCGGCGGCTCCGGCGATGATGGCCGCGACGGCGATGCTCATGACGCCCGCCGTCGTGGCCGACCTGCTCCTGACACCACAACCGACGATGGGCCCGCAGGCCTGGGCGGTGCGATGAGCGTCTACCTCGATACCGCAACGGCCCTCGGCGAGCGCCTCTGCGCGGATGCGATCTGGGACGGCGAGCGATGCACCTGGATGGGCGCGTCGATGGAGCTCGTCGGCGGCGAATGGCGGCAGAGCCGCCGCACGTTCGGCGGCGACCCGTACGCCGGCACGAGCGGCGTGGCGCTCTTTCTCGCCCAGCTTCACCGGTTCCGTCCTTCAGAGGTGCTGCGAAGGACCGCCCTCGGCGCGCTGGCGCAGGCATTCGATCGCGTCGAGAAGGACGCGACCCTCGAGCACGGCGCGCTGTACACCGGGATCTTCGGGATCGGCTTTTCCGCCGCAGAGGCGGGAGCCGAGCTTGATGCGGACACCGCGGTAACGCGGGGTCTGGAGCTCGTTCGGGCGAATCTGAACGTCGACGAGACGGCGTTCGACATCGTCTCCGGAGGTGCGGGGCGGATCGGTGCGCTGCTGCGGCTCCATGCCCGCTTCGGTCATGACTGGCTTCTGGAAGGGGCGGCCGCCGAGGCGAGGCATCTCATCGAGACGGCGCACCGCAGCGACAAGGGATGGTCGTGGGGATTCGGCGGCACGAAGTACGTCGCGCACGACCTCACGGGCTACTCGCACGGCGCCGCCGGCGCGGCCCTGGCACTGCTCGAGGTGTATACGGCGACGTCGGACGAGGTTTTTCAGCGCGCGGCCGATGAGGCGATCCGGTACGAGCGGGCGTGGTTTTCGGAGAGCCAGCAGAACTGGCCCGACTTCCGGCGGATGCCTTCGCAGCGGGAGAACGACCCCTACGCGTACGGTTTCGCGTGGTGTCACGGAGCGCCGGGCATCGGCATGAGCCGTCTCCGCGCGTTCGAGCTCACGCGTCGCGACGACCTTCGCGACGAAGCGCTCATCGCCCTCCGCTCCACGCGGAACAACCCTGCCGGCATCGCAACCGAATACTCGTTCGGTCTTTGCCACGGCACCGCCGGCAACGCCGAATTGTTTCTGCGCGCGTGGGAAGTCCTCGGCGATCAGGAAGGTCTCACCTTCGCGGAGTCCCTGGCTGACAAGGGAATCGCCGAGTACGGCGAAAGTGGAAAGCCTTGGCCCAGCGGTCTCGACGAGGCGGGCGAAGCCCCCGGTCTGATGCTCGGACTGGCCGGAATCGGCTATTTCTACCTGCGACTGCACGGAAAGAGGAGTGTGCCCTCGCTCCTGACCGTCAGCGGTTGAGCACGCCTTACAGATTACATTCCATAATTTAGTCTTGGTCTAGGACTACCCGCAACCTATGTTGTGCAGGTCCGTTATTCCGGCACCAGTGAGCTTCTGTGCGGCTCAAGACCGAGGTGAGACCCTGCGCCGCGAGATCGCGAGCGCATCCGGCGCGAAAGTGCCCCGGCGGAGCTTCCCGACCGTCGCCCGGGGAGTGTCGTTGCTGTCGTCATGGCCGCCGTTCGTCGCCATCCGTCCACTCCTCTCCCCGCCCGCCTCCCACCCCCTTCCGCTTTCGGGCCGTTCGTAACAACCCATCTCCACAGGAGGTATCTCGATGGCGAAACGCGACAAAGACGACGATCCGAAGAGCGAAGATGCCGCCGAGGGCGGTTCTTCGAGCGGATCGGACGCCGGCGCGGGTGGCGGGGGACCGGTAACGGTTTCGCCTCTGCCCACGCAATGTCCGCCCACTCCGACGGTCTGTCCGGAGGCGGCTGGGCTCTGTCCGAGCGGTGGTGACGCCGGAGACGCGGCTGCGCGCGTGTTCCCGACGTTGCCGATCACCGGCTGTCCGGCGACGATCTGTCCCCATCCCACCCAGTGCCCGGGTCTGCCAACGCTCTGTCCACCTCATCCCACAGTCTGTCCGCCCCACATCACCGAGTGCCCGCACCTGCCCACGGTGTGTCCCGACTGCGGCAAGGGTACGCCGCCGCAGCCGATTCCGACCACGCCGGCGACCGTATGCCCGAAGACGATCTGTCCGGGCGAGGGATGCCCGCCAGTCGGTGGCGGAGGCGCTCAGACCCCGACGTTCCCGGTCACAATCTGCTTCGTCCAGACCATCTGCTCGCCGGCTACGGTGTGCAACCCCGCCGGAGGCGGTGGCACGGAAACGCCGGGAATTGGCTTCCCGACTCTGCCATTGACCGCGTGTCCGCACACGATCTGTCCGCAGTTGACGCAGTGTCCGGCCATTCCGACGGCCTGCCCGCCGCATGCGACGATCTGTCCGCCGCATCCGACCAAGTGCCCGCCGATCCCCACGATTTGTGCGCACTGCGGCGATTCCGGCGGTACCGGTGGTACGTTCCCTACGCTGCCGTTGACGTCCTGCCCGCATACCGTCTGTCCGCAACCGACGCAGTGTCCGGCGCTGCCGACGCACTGCCGGCCGCCGCACGTCACCAACTGCCCGCCGGCCACGGCCTGTATCAATCCGACGTTTGCCGGCTGCCTGCCGCCGACGGCCATCTGTCCGCCGCCGACGATCGACTGCCCGGCCGCTGCGGATCCGTCACAGCCACAGGCGTTTGCCGCCGCGCTTCCGCAACCGCTGACGCTGATCCCGGCTGGCTGCCCCGTCGTGACGGAAATCGGGCCCAATTGCCCGCATCCGACGCTGTCGCCTCTGCCGACGCGCTGCCCGGTTCTGCTGACGCACTCCCCGCCGGGCCGCCCTCCCTGTCCGCTGCCGACCCGGGGTCCGCCGGCGCTTCCGCCCTGTCTGCCGCTGCGACCGCATTGCCCGCAGCGGACGCAGTGTCCGCCGGTCGCAACGCACTGCCCGCCGGCGGCGACGCACTGCCCGCCCATCGCGACGCATTGCCCGCCCATTCCGACGCGCTGCCCGCCGGTTCCGACGCACTGCCCGCAGCCGACGTTGTGTCCGGCGCTGCCGACGCATTGCCTGCCGCCGCACATCACCAACTGCCCGCCGGCCACGGTCTGCGTGCATCCGACGATTCTCGATTGCCCGCAGACGACGCTCTGCCCGGTGCCGTCGATCGCATGCCCGGTGCATACGCTCGACTGCCCGATCCAGACGATCAACTGCCCGCAGACGGGGATTGCCTGCCCGGGGCCGACGCTCGATTGCCCGATCCTGGGTGATCCGGGTCAGGCCCAGGCATTCGCTGAAGCGGCGTTGCCGCAGACGATCCAGCCCTTTGCCGGCAATTGCATCCTGCCGACGGACATCGGACCGAACTGCCCGCATCCGACGCTGACGCCGCCGATCCCGACGCGTTGCCCGGCCCTGCCGACGCACTGCCCACCGGTCATCACCCACTGCCCGCCGGCCCCGACACATTGCCCGCCCGCTCCGGTGACGCAATGTCCGCAGCCGACGATCTGTCCGCCGGCTCCGACGCATTGTCCGCCCGCTCCGGTGACGCAGTGCCCGCGTCCGACGATTTGTCCGCCGTTCCCCACGCATTGCCCGCCGGGATTGGTGACGCATTGCCCGCAGCCGACGCTCTGCCCGTCGGCTCCGACGCATTGCCCGCCCGCTCCGGTGACGCAGTGCCCGGTGCCCACGCAGTGTCCGCCGGTTCTCACCCATTGCCCACCGGCCCTGACGCATTGCCCGCTACCGACGGTCTGCCCGCCGGCACCGACGCATTGCCCGCCCGCTCCGGTGACGCAATGCCCGACGCCGACGCAGTGTCCGCCGGCGCCGACGCACTGTCCGCCGCACCTGACGCAGTGCCCGGCGACGTTCTGCGGTCCGACGATCTGTCGCGTGGCGCCGACGGCCTGCCCGCCGGAGCTCGTGTGTCGTCCGCCGTTTGACGCACCCGGCGGCGCACCGACACAGGTCCCGCCGTTCTGCTGATCTGACGACCCCGCCGTCCGCGGTCCAACCCCGCGGACGGCAAATCCCTCGGGTCGTGTATCCTTCCGCCACTCCTTCAATCGATACGTCACTCCGGACGGGCGACCCGTGAACGCGCCGACGACGACTCCGAACGACCTGGTGCACTACCTCCTCGAGCGCGGGCTGCTCACGCGCGAGGCCGTTATCGACGGCGGAGTGATGGTCATCCCGGCGGCGCGCCGCAACAACAACTTCTCCGTGGTCGCCGACGCAGGGCCGTCGTACTTCGTCAAGAGCATGCTGCCCGGCGCGGCCCAGGCGCAGGAGACGCTCCGGCAGGAGGCGACGCTCTACGGCATCGCCCGCGCGACGGAGGCGCTCGCGCCGCTGCGCGAGGTGCTTCCGGAGTATCACCTCTACGATCCGCAGCGCAGTCTCATTATCCTCGGCTATCTGCGCGGGTCCCGTACGTTGAGCGAGCTGCACGCGCAGAGCGGCGGCGCTCCCGAATGGGCGGCCGAGCTGACCGGCCGGGCCCTCGGCGCGGTGCACCGGGCCGGCGCGTCGGCGCTGCCGGGCCTCGATCCGGCGTCGTTCAAGCGCCAGACGCCATGGGCTCTGTCTCTGCACCAGATCACGCCGACCTTCGGCCAGCCGGGCTCGCAGTTGCAGACGCTCCTGCTCAGCTATCCCGAGTTCGGCGAAGCGCTCGACACCATGCGCAACGGCTGGCGCGTCAACAGCGTCATCCACGGCGACATGAAGTTCGACAACTGCCTGGCCGTCGAAGCCGGCGGCACGCGCACGCTGAAGATCATCGACTGGGAGCTGGCCGACCTCGGTGACGAGCTGTGGGACGTGGCCGGCATCGTCCAGAACTACCTCTTCTGGTCCGCAGTCTCGGCGCAAGCCACGGCCGACGGCGCCTGGAGCGTCGGCATGCCGTTCGAGACGCTCCTGCCCGCCATGCGCACGTTCTGGAATGCGTGGGTCGCCGCGCGGGAGCTGCCGGACGCCGAGGCGGGAGTCTCGCTCGAGCGGTGCGCCTCGTATGCCGCGGCGCGGCTGCTCCAGAGCACGATGGAGATGCTCATGGTGTCGCCGGCCATGTCGCAGCAGGTCGCGCTCCTGCTGCAGACGAGCCTCAACGTCCTGCGCAGTCCGGGCGCGACGGCGCGGATGATCGCAGCCGGCACGGAGGCCGGTGCGCATGCCTGAGACGGCCTGCGTCGACGAGATCCGCCAGGCGCTCGGCTCGGTGGTGATCCGCTCGCCGGGAGAGCTCCTCATCGACGGAGAGCTCTGCCGCGTTCCTGACCCGATCGTGCTGTTCCAGATGAACGCGGCGGCCTTCGCCTCGTCGCCGATGCTGGCCCTCCTGCAGACCCAGATGTATGCGCGCCTCTACGGGCGCAATGCCGCGCCGACGACTCCCGGCGAAGACCTCACGCCCGTGCTCACCGCCGCAAATCGCGGCCGGGAGCGGTGGGAAGAGGGATGGATCGTCAGCAGCGGTGTGGCGGGGGGGATGCTCACCGCCACGCGTGACGACCTCACCACGAACCTACTGCCCTCGCAATACGTGATGCCTGCCGGCGGGACCGTCACGCCGGGAACGAGCCTCACGGTGCTCATCGCGAAGGAGGCGCCTGGGTGGCAGCCCGGCTTCTACTACGCCCTCAGCGAGGTCCCCATCGACGTACGCGATGAATCGCGCATGATGCGCATCTACTGGCACATCACCGAGGAGGGCGCGCCGAAGCTCGTGACGGCGGTGTCGGAGGTGCTGAACGCCTTCCGCATCCCGTTCCGCTTCAAGGTGCTCAACCAGCGGGGACTCTTCGGCCGGGCCGACGCGGCGGTGATCTTCACGGCGCGGCGCTGGTACGGCATCGTGCGGGAGCTGCTGCCGCGCATCCTCGAACGCGTGGCGGACTCGCTGCTCGACGCGACGCCGCTCATGGCTTGCCGCATCGCTCCCGGCGTTGCGCTGGCCGAAGACCCCGGTATGGCCGGCGACAGCTTCGGCACGCATCGCACGCGGCTTCTGGCCCTCGCCGTCTGGAACAGCTACACGAAGGGCTTGCAGGACGTCGAGGCGCGGATGGGGGCGCTGGAGGAGATCTTCCGCGCCAGCGGTCTCCGCGTGGACAAGCCGTACCTCAATCCCGGATCGGCGGATCTTTATGCGTGAGCTCTACGGCGACGTCGCCCAGCGCATCGCCGCGGCGCTCTGCCGCGATGCCATCCGCAACGGCGACCACTGCAACTGGCTCGGCGACTCGATGGAGAGTCTCGACGGCCGCATGGTGAGCGTCCATCGGTCGTTCGGCGGAGATCTGTACGCCGGCACGTCGGGCATCGCCCTGTTTCTCGCCGAGGCGGACCGGTTCCGCCCCGATCCTCTCTTCCGCCGGACGGCACGCGCCGCCATCGAGCACGCCCTGCATCGGGCGGACGCGATCGCGCCCGACCTGCGCGCCGGCTTCTACACCGGAGGCACCGGCATCGGCTTCGCCGCCGCGCGGATCGGCGAGCTGTTCGACGATGCGACGCTCGTCGAGCGCGGGCTGGCACTTTTCGAGAGCGCCTCGGCCATCGATGAGAACGCGCGCCTCGACCTGCTGGCCGGCGTGGCCGGGATCATCGGACCGCTGCTTGTGCTGCATGCGAAATACCGGCGTGACTGGATGCACGAGCGCGCGCTCCGGGCCGGCGACGTGCTGCTCGGCCGGGCCCGGACTTCGCCGCAGGGCGTGTCCTGGAACGTGCTCGACGAGCAGTGGACGACGGCCGACCTCACGGGCTACTCGCACGGAACGGCGGGAATCGCGCTGGCCCTGTTCGAGCTCGCGCATGCCACGGGCGAGCAGCGGTTCGTCGCGGCGGTGGAGGGGGCGCTTCAGTACGAGCGGGCATGCTTCTCCCCGCAGCAGCAGAACTGGCCCGACTTCCGCCGCACCAGCGCGGGCTCGGCCAGCTCCGTGGGCTACTCGCTGGGCTGGTGTCACGGCGCGCCGGGCATCGGCCTGAGCCGGCTGCGTCTCTACAAACTCGCACCGCGGCCGGACCTCTTCGAAGACGCGGCGGCCGCCCTGCGTGGAACCTACACGCCGCTGGCCACGCTGACCCCGACGGCGATGTTCGCGCTCTGCCACGGCGCGGCGGGGAACGCCGAATTGTTCCTCGAAGCAGGAGCGGTCTTCGGCGACTCCGGCTACACGGACATCGCCGAGGCCATCGGCCGGCAGGGCATCGAGCGCTATGACGAGCCGCGGAGACCGTGGCCTTCGGGTGTGACCGCCGGCGGCCAGACGCCCGGCCTGATGCTGGGACTGGCCGGCATCGGCTACTTCTACCTCCGCCTGCTCGCATATGCCGACGTGCCGTCGGTGCTCGTGGTGGCGCCGGCGCGAACGCTATCGTGATATCATCCCGTCATGGCGCAACTCGTAGTTCGACAGTTGGATGATGCCGTCAAGGATAAGCTGCAGCGTAGGGCTCGCCGTCACGGTCGCAGCACGGAGGAAGAGGTCCGCGAGATTCTTCGCAATGCAGTCAGGAGCGAAGAGAACATCCGCGAGCCCCTCGGCTCTCGCATCGCTGCTCGTTTCCGTCGCATCGGCCTGCATGAAGATATCCCCGAGTTGCGCGGTCATTCTGTAGAGCCCGCGGTGTTTGAGCCGTGATCCTTCTCGACACGAATGTGCTATCGGCTCTCATGCGCGCCAACCTGGACGCGGACGTCGTGGCATGGCTCGATACGCAGCCGGCGGAATCCATCTGGACGACGTCGATTACCGTTTTCGAAGTGCGCTTCGGACTGGAGCGTCTCGCCTCGGGACGACGGCGGAAATCGCTGGAGGAGGCATTCGATCGAGTGCTCGCGGAAGACTTCGAGGATCGTGTCGTGCCTTTCGACGAAGCAGCCGCCCAATCCGCGGGGCGAATCGCAGCGGAACGGCGAAGACTAGGGCGGCCCGTCGAAATTCGGGACGTGCAGATTGCCGGTATCGCACTCGCACGCCGTGCGACGATCGCTACGCGTAACGTTCGTCACTTCCAGGGACTCGGGCCTGCCGTAGTTGATCCCTGGTCCGCGTGAATGCGCGGCACTCCGCCGCGGGAATATCGCGCTTTTCGCACGGTTCGGGTTGACCGCCATGGAAGAACAGCAGCCGACACTTCGCATCGTCCTCGACGACGTCACCGCGCAGGGGCAGTACATCAACTTCGCGAACATCATCCATTCGCCGAGCGAGTTCGTGATCGACCTCGGCCGGATCGTGCCGGGACAGACGGACGTGAAGATCTACAGCCGCGTGATCATGGCACCGCTGCACGCGAAACAGCTCCTCGAAGCACTCGCCCACAACATCAGCCTCTTCGAGGAGAAGTTCGGCGAGATCCGCCTCGATCCGGGTGCCGCGGCGCCGAGCGAGCAGTCGAACTGAATTCGTTGTCCGTTGTCCGTTGCTCGTTGTTCGTGGGTCCGTTTCAGGATCACGACGTGAGCCAGCTTTGACGCGCCGACCACGAACCACGAATCAACGCCAAACGAGCGACGAACAACGAACAACGAACAGCGAAATGCGAGTCAAGATCATCGGCGCCGGTTTGGCCGGCTCGGAATGCGCGTTCGGGCTGGCGCGGCGCGGGCATCGCGTCGAGCTGCACGAGATGCGGCCGGTGAAGACCACGCCCGCGCACCAGACCACGAACCTTGCGGAGCTGGTCTGCTCGAATTCGTTCCGCTCCAGCGCGGCCGCGAACGCCGTAGGCCTGCTGAAGGCGGAGATGAAGCTGATGCAGTCGCTGGTCATTCGCTGCGGGGAGGCGGCGCGGGTGCCGGCGGGCGATGCCTTCGCCGTGGACCGCGAGCGCTTCTCGGCCGCCGTGACCGAGGCCATCGGGAACGAGCCGAACATCACACTGCGGCGCGACGAGGTGACGAACCTCGACCGCGGCCATGCGGACTTTCTCGTCGGGGCGACCGGGCCGCTCACGTCGCAGCCGCTTTTCGAAGCGATCAACGAGTTCCTCGGCCGCGACGGTCTGTACTTCTACGACGCCATCGCCCCGATTCTGGCCGCCGACTCGCTCGATCTCTCGAAGCTCTACTGGAAGTCGCGTTATGGCAAGGGAGACGGCAGCGATTACCTCAATGCAGCCATGACCCAGGAGCAGTACGAGGCTTTCGTGGCCGCGCTCCTCGGTGCGGAGCTCTATCCGCTGCACGACTTCGAGCAGGCAGTGCACTTCGAAGGCTGCCTGCCGGTGGAAGAGATCGCCTCGCGCGGCATCGAGACGCTGCGCTTCGGTCCCATGAAGCCGGTCGGGCTCGAGCACCCCGTCACGGGCGAGCGCCCGCACGCCGTCGTGCAGCTCCGCAAGGAAGACCTGTCGGACGAGTACTTCAACCTCGTCGGGTTCCAGACCAAGATGAAGGTCCCCGAACAGAAGCGCGTCATCCGGATGATTCCGGGCCTGGAGCAGGCCGAGCTGGCGCGCTTCGGTTCCATGCACCGCAATACCTTCATCAATGGGCCGCGGCACCTGCGCAACACGTTCCAGACGAAGCGCGACGAGCGGATCTTCTTCGCCGGCCAGATCACGGGCGTGGAAGGCTATGTCGAGTCGAGTGCCGTCGGACTGCTCGTGGCGCGCTACATTGATGAGCTCTCCCGTCACGGCGCCGCTCACCCCCTGCCGTACCACACGGCCCTCGGTGCGCTCGGCCGTCACGTGGCGGAGTCGTCGCCCGACCGCTATCAGCCCTCGAACGTGACATGGGCGATGATCGAAGACGTCGTCGGCCGGGTGAAGAAGATCGAGAAGCGCGAGCGCCAGGCGGCCAAGGCGCTGGACGCGATCGGTCTGCTCGGAACGCGGTAAAGACGGCCGGGCGCGACCGGTCACGCCGCGAACGACACCACGGCCAGCGCGCCGTAGGCGATCTCGCGCCACCCGATCGTCTTCGCCAGCGGTGCCTCGTGCGTCGCTCCCCACACGGCGCGCGCGAAGAGCACGACGCAGGCCGCGACGGCGGGCGGCGAGGCGATGGCGATTGCGATGCCGATGGCCGCCGCGTGGAGCCCGAGCGACAGAACTTTCGAGCCGCGGCCGAGCAGCGAGCGGACGAAGAGAATCGACGGGATGCTGCGCAAGAGGATGAGCGTCATCGCCGTTGCGGCGATGGGCAGCGACCGCCCGGCCGCGAGCGGAATGGCCGCGGCGATGCTGGCCATGGCCACGGCGCCGGCGATCTCCGGAACCGCGCCGCGGCTGCAGTTCCGCGCGTCGTACACGAGCATCAGCACCGCGAGTGGGGAGACGGCTGCGAACGGGATCACGAAGCGCCAGTCTCCCCTCGCCAGCGCCGCCATGAAGCTGAGCGCCGCGAGCGCCGCGTAGGTGGCCGCGAAGAGTCGGCACCAGGACGTCCGCGGGTAGGAGTGCCTGCGAAGTGCGTCCTGCAAGGCCAGCTTGAGGGGCTGGCGGGCCAGGAAGGCAAAGAGCGTGGCAAGGGCGATCATCACGCCAGCCATCGACGACGCCACGAGCAGGCCGAGGGCGACCGGCTCGAGCAGGATCCCCCAGCCTCCGTGCTCCGAGGGGAGCGCGAGCGGCCGGAGCTTCAGCGACTCACTGCGCGCAAAGGCTTCCACGGCGGCCTTCTCCCTGGTCCTGGTTCGGATGTTCATCTCGGTCTTTCACGCTCGAATCTAGAAGCGGAGGTCATGGCGAGCCATGATTTCTGTCATAAGCTCCCGCAGAAATGGCCATCGCGCCGGTCATTCCGTTCAACGCGATTCCGATCTTCGCCACGTTGCGGAAGGAAGACCGCGACGCCCTCATCCCGCTCTGCCGGCTGCGGGCGTACGAGAAGGGCGACGTCATCTTTCAGGAGGGGGATCCCGCCGATCGAATCCACTTCATCGTCACCGGCCGCGTGAAGATCGTGAAGGCCGCTGGCGCCCGCGACGTGATCATCGAGATCCTCGGCGACGGCGAACCGGTGGGGGCCGTGGCGGTGTTCGAGCGCCGGCCCTTCCCTGCCGCCGCAGTGGCCATCGAGCCGTCCAGCATCCTCTCCATTCCGGAGCGGGAGTTCTTCGTCCTCCTCGAGACCCGGCCCGAGATGACCCGCCACCTGCTGTCCGGCTTGACGCTGCGCCTCATCCAGCTCAACAAGCGCCTGGCGGACATGACCGGCTCCGCCGAGCACCGCGCCGCGCGTCTGTTTCTCACCCTCGCCGACCGCGCCGGTGTCCCGCGCGAGCGGGGAACCTTCATCCCCCTCCCCATCTCCCGCCAGGAGATCGCCGATCTGATCGGGACGACCCTCGAGACCGCCATCCGCCTCATGAGCCGCTGGCAGAAAGACGAGCTCGTGCTGACCGAGAAGACCGGATTCGTCATTCCGAGCACCGAAGCGTTGCGGAATGTGGCGGCCGAGTAGATAGGCGTCCGGAGCGCCAGTTTCCCAGCCGGCTTGGCCCAGCGGCATCCTGGCGCCCGGACGCGCAACACTGCCGCATCGTGAAACCGAGCCCGGCCGTGCGAAACCCGTAAAGTTTGTGAGGAGCCTGACCGGGACCTGCCTATTCGGACGGGGCTTCGGGAAGGTACCCGGGTCTAACTTGTTATGGTTTAGCTCCGGGCGATACCGGCGTGCCGCTGCCTGGCAATTACGGACTCGGGGCCATTCGGCAATTCACGGCGCCGCCTCAACCGACCAGAAGGGGCGGAGCATCCGGACTCGTTGTCCCATCCGTCTGCCGGTGCAGACCAAATCACGGCTCGTCGCTGAATGGAGCGCCCTCGATTGGTTGTCTCCGGGCTCGATTCTCTCAACGGTTCTCTCAACAGGGGGAGGCGAGTTGAGGGAAACGAGGGTCCGAATGTCGATCTACGGGTTGTAGAAACGACGATAAGAGGGCGGCGTATCCAAACCGCTCGTTTTTCGTAACGTCACTCCAGTCTCTCTGTCGGGCAGTATGTTGCGAGGTCGGATGCGATGAAAACTAAGAATCTGTTTGTCACACTGGCGATCGTGGTCGTGTTCATCGCGGCCATCGCCTCCTTCAAGATCTTCCAGATCAAGGCCGCCATGGCCCAGCAGATGTCGTTTCAGCCGCCCCCCGAGGCGGTGACGACGGTCGTAGCGAGAGAGGAGGAGTGGAACAGCTCCCTCCACGCCATCGGCACGGTCGAGGCCGTCAACGGCGTCACTGTCAGCGCGGACCTTCCGGGGATCGTCCACGAGATCCTCTTCGACTCCGGCCGCTCCGTTGAAAAGGGCGACGTCCTGGTCCGGCTCGATACGCGGGAAGAGACGGCGCAGCTCACCGCCGCCGAAGCGCAGCGCGAGGCGTCGCGCCTCGACCTCGTGCGCACGGAAGCCATGCTGGCCAACGGCGTCGCGCCGAAAGCGACGTACGACAGCATCGCCGCGCAATACAAGCAGGCCGACGCCCATGTGGGCGAGATCAAGGCAACGATCGAGCGCAAGACCATCCATGCACCGTTCAGCGGCGTGCTCGGCATCCGGCAGGTCAACGTCGGCCAGTACCTCGCCGGCGGCGCGCCCATCGTGTCGCTCCAGGCCCTCCGTCCCGCGTACGTCAACTTCAACGTCCCGCAGCAGCAGCTCGGGCACCTGGCCACCGGCTCGACCGTCGAAGTGACCTCCGATGCCCTGCCGGCCAGCGAAAAGGGACGTGTCACGGCGCTCGACTCGATCGTGGATGTAGCGACCCGCAACATCCGCGTCCAGGCGGAATTCGGGAACGCTTCGGGCAGGCTTCGCCCCGGCATGTTCGTCGAGACGCAGCTCGCCCAGGGAGCGCGGCAGTCCGTCATTCCGCTGCCCGCCTCCGCCATCAGCTACGCCCCGTTCGGCGACTCCGTGTTCATCGTCGAGCAGGTCAGCGATCCGAAGACGCACAAGACCTATCGCGGCGTGCGCCAGCAGTTCGTGAAGCTGGGCGGCGCGCGCGGCGACCAGGTCGCCGTCCTGACCGGAGTGAAGCCGGGTGAGGAGATCGTCACGTCCGGCGTGTTCAAACTGCGCCCGGGTGCGGCGGTCGACGTCAACAACACCGTCACGCCGTCCAACAGCACGTCCCCGAAACCGGAAGACAGCTAGTCAATACGGGCAGACGAAACGTCTGTCCCAGCGAGGCCGGCGGGGGCGGACAGAGTCGTCCGTCCCTGCATAGGACACATATGAAATTCACAGATCTCTTCGTCCGCCGCCCCGTCCTGGCGATGGTCGTCAGCCTGGTGATTCTCATCGCCGGACTGCAGTCGATCCGTTCGCTGAGCGTGCGGCAGTATCCGCGCAGCGACCTTGCCAACGTCACCGTGACCACGGCCTACATCGGTGCGAACGCCGACCTCGTGCGGGGCTTCATCACCGCGCCGCTGGAGCGCGTGATCGCCGGTGCCGACGGCATCGACTACATCGAGTCGTCGAGCGCCCAGAGCGTCAGCACGATCACCGTCCACTTGAAACTGAACTACGACACGAATGCGGCCCTGACCCAGATCCAGTCGAAGGTGGCCCAGGTCCGCAACCAGCTTCCGCCCGAGGCCGAGGCGCCGATCATCGACCTGCAGACGGCCGACAGCCAGTTCGCCGCCGCCTACCTCGGCTTCTCCGCGCACGACCTGGACCAGAGCCAGATCACGGACTACCTCACCCGGGTCGTGCAGCCGAAGCTGAGCGCCATCAGCGGCGTGCAGCGCGCCGAGATCCTCGGCGACCGCACCTTCGCCATGCGCGTGTGGTTGAAGCCGGACCGGATGGCCGCCCTCGGCATCTCTCCCTCGCAGGTCCGCGATGCCCTGGCGGCGAACAATTACCTCTCCGCCCTCGGTGCCACCCGCGGCACGATGACCAAGATCAACCTGGTCGCCAACACCGACCTGAAGAACGCCGATGAGTTCAAGCAGCTCGTTGTGAAACAGCAGGGCGACAACGTCGTCCGCCTCGGCGACATCTCCGACGTCGTGCTCGGCGCGGAAACGTACGACCAGACCGTCCGCTTCAACGGCGAGACGGCCGTCTTCATGGGCGTCTTCGTCCTGCCGACGGCGAACACGCTCGACGTCATGAAGCGCGTCCTCGCAGCCATGCCCGAGATCCAGGCGCAGTTGCCCGCCGGCATGCAGGCGAGCGTTCCGTACAACTCGACCGCCTATATCCAGAGCGCCATCGACGAGGTGCTCAAGACGCTGACGGAAACGCTCCTCATCGTCGTCCTGGTCATCTTCCTCTTCCTCGGCTCCATGCGGGGCGTGATCATCCCGGTCGTGGCCATTCCGATCTCGCTCGTGGGCGCCGTCTTCCTGATGCTCGCCTTCGGCTTCACCATCAACCTGCTGACGCTGCTGGCCGTCGTCCTGTCCGTCGGTCTCGTCGTCGACGACGCCATCGTCATGGTGGAGAACATCGAGCGGCATCTGCACATGGGCAAGACGCCGTTCCAGGCGGCGCTCGACGCCGCCCGCGAGCTGGTCGGGCCGATCATCGCCATGACCATCACGCTGGCCTCGGTCTACACGCCAGTGGCCATTCAGGGCGGGCTGACCGGATCGCTCTTCCGCGAGTTCGCCTTCACCCTGGCCGGGGCGGTCATCGTCTCCGGCGTCGTGGCGCTGACACTCTCCCCGATGATGGGCTCGAAGCTGCTGCGCTCGGGTGACACGGAGCGCGGGTTCGCGGGCATGATCAACCGCCGCTTCGACAAGCTGCGCGAGATCTATACAAGCCTGCTGACCGGCACCCTCGAAAACCGCCCGGTAGTGTTCATGGTGTGGTTCATCGTGGTGCTGCTCATCGTCCCCTTCTACCTGTTCTCGCAGAAGGAGCTGGCGCCGCAGGAGGACCAGAACGTCGTCTTCGGCGTCATCCAGGCCGCACCGAACTCGACCATCGACCAGACCAACCTCTTCGCCAACCAGATCGAGAAGGTCTACCGCTCTTTCCCGGAGACGGCGGCCACGTTCCAGATCGTCCTGCCCACCGGCGGTTTCGGGGGCATGGTGACGAAGCCCTTCGACCAGCGGAAGAAGACGACGGCACAGCTCCAGATCGAGGCCTCGGGGGCGGTGGCCAAGATCCCCGGCGTCCGTGCCATCCAGCTCGTGCCGCCTGCCCTGCCCGGTGGCCAGGGCTTCCCCGTGGACGTGGCGATCCTGTCCACCGCCGAGCCGCAGCGGCTCGCCGAATTCGCCGGTCAGCTCGTCCAGACCGCCTTCGCGAGCAAGAAGTTCATGTTCGCCGACACCGACCTGAAGTTCGACCAGCCCCAGGCGAAAGTCATCTTCGACCGCGACAAACTGCGCTCCGAGGGAGTCGACCTCTCCCAGGCCGGCCGCGACCTCTCCGTCCTCCTCGGCGGCAACTACGTCAACCGCTTCAGCATCCAGGGCCGCAGCTACAAGGTCATTCCGCAAGTCAAACGCAGCGAACGCCTTACGGCAGACCAGCTCACCCAGATGTACATCTCCGGCGCGAACGGCAAGCTCGTCCCGCTTTCGACGTTCGCCACCCTGCAGACCTCGACCGAGCCCCGCGACCTGAAGCGCTTCCAGCAACTCAACGCCGTCCGCATCCAGGGCGTGCTCGTGCCGGGCGTGTCGCTCGACGAAGGGCTGAAAGTCCTGGAGGACGGCGCGCAGCGGCTCCTTCCCCGCGGCTTTACCGTCGACTACGGCGGCGAGTCCCGCCAGCTCCGGACGGAAGGCAGCCGCTTCCTCGGTGTCTTCCTTCTGTCGGCGATCATGATCTACCTCGTGCTCGCCGCGCAGTTCAACAGCTTCCGCGATCCGTTCATCATCCTGGTCGGCTCCGTTCCCCTGGCCCTGGCCGGCTCGCTTCTCTTTTCGTTCCTGGGCTTTACGTCGATCAACATCTTCAGCCAGGTCGGCCTCATCACCCTGGTCGGCCTCGTCTCCCGCAACGGCATCCTCATCGTTCAGTTCGCCAATCACCTGCAGGAGACCGGGCTGGAGAAGGTGAAGGCGGTCATCGAGGCAGCCGGGACCCGCCTCCGCCCCATTCTCATGACGACGGCAGCCACGGTCATGGGCCACCTGCCGCTGATCTTTGCCCGCGGCCCGGGCGCCGGCGCCCGGAACAGCATCGGTCTCATGCTGGTCACCGGAATGATCATCGGTACGGCCTTCACGCTGTTCGTCGTTCCCTCGATCTACGTCCTGGTGGCCAAGCGGCATACCGCGGCAACGGAGGAGGCGCACGACGAGGAAGTCGCGGGTGTGGGAGAGCTCGAACCGAGTCCGGTGTGAGGTTCGCTGGTCGCTGTTGGCTGGTCGCTGGTCGGGCCGTGCAGTAGATGTTTCCTCTGTTTCCGTTGATCAACGCTTCCGGGCGTTGATCAACGGCTCGTCCGGGTCGTAACCACTCTCCGCACGAACAGCCACACGCCGCCGCCCGCCGCGGCCCACGGCAAGGCGGAGAGCACGATCGACACTACGCTCCAGGCCGCAAAGGCCAGGAGGTCTCGCGGAGAGGCCGGCGTTCCATCGCCCGGTATGGAGAGTGTCTCCCGCAGGGCGCCAACGGTGAGATCGAGCAATTCTTCCCGAAACTCGCCCGCGTAGAGGTTGCGGCTGTGACGCCCTCGCACGAAGGCCCGGAAGACGCGGAGCGGCGCCAGGGCCAGCCCGATCGCCAGGGCTCCGAAGTTGAGGAACCATGCCGGGTAGTGGCGCCCGCAACCGGAGGCGATCTCCCACGCCCCGATCTCCGCTTCGCCCGTCCACGTCGTGCCGTACCCCGTCAGGACGTGGTGGAGGTCATGGAGCCTCACCGCCCGGACTCTGGCCGCCGTGTTCGGAAACCGGAGGGTGAACGGTCCGGCCTTCAGTCTCACCCACCGGTCCCCGTAGCCTCCATCCAGCGGGAACCCCGATGCCGCGAAGTACTCCGCGCGGGCTTGCCGCAGGGAAAATGCCGCGTCATGCAAAGGCATGCTCAACTCGACGTCTCAGCGCCGCTCATCGTTTCAGGTGTTCGGCGTCACCACCACGGCCGTCCCGTAGCACAGGACCTCCGTGACTCCTTCCATCACTTCCGTGGCGTCGTACCGCACGGCCACTACGGCGTTCGCACCCAACTGCGCTGCGTGCTGGAGCATGAGCGAGAACGCCTCGGAGCGCGTCTTCTCGCAGAGCTCGGTCAGCAGCGTGATGTCGCCGCCGACGAGCGTCTGGAGCTTCGCGCCGATCGTTCCGAACACCGATCGCGACCGCACGGTAATGCCGCGGACGACGCCAAGGTTGTTGATGATTCGCAGGTTGGGAAGCTCTGTGGCCGTCGTCGTTGCTCGAATGTCCATCGTTTCTTTCTCCTCGCCTCTTACTTTTGGATGATGACCGTGGATTGCTGCGCGACCGCCTGCCAGCGCCCGTCCCGTTTCACCAGCACCGTGATGACGCGACGGCTGCTGCTGATGTCCTGCCCGTTGCGTTGCGCGCCGACGGTGGACCGGTACGTGTCCACGGCCGTGGTGCCGTAGACGTGGATGCTCTCGTCGTCACGGGTGTACTTCTCGATCTTGAGCTCGCCCGAGCGCAGCAGGGCCAGGCGTTGGTCGCGCGTGAGCAGGGCGCCGGCCGGGTTGACGAACGTGTATTCCGGTGCCCACAGTTTGGTCAGCGCGTCGGCGTCATTGCGGCCGAGGGCTGCGGTGATCTCGTCTTCCACTTGCCGGATGGCCTGCTCGTCGGCCGCCGCGCCGGCGGGTGTCGCGCCGTGCACGGCAAGGGGCGACAGGCCGGCGATGGCGACGGCGACGGCGACCGTAGAAAGGAGCACGCTGCGAAGAAGTTTCATCATGGGTTCGTCCTCGTTTCTGCCTTCTGCCTTCTTACTTCTGACCTTGCGCGCGGAGGTTGCGGTACCAGCCGCCCGTGAGCACGAAGCGCGGGAAGGTGATCCACTGCTCGGCCAGGATGCGGCTGACGGCGTCGCCCGCGCCGAGGAACGGCTCCGGCTGAGAGGGCTCCCGGCGATGGCCGAGTCCCTGGACGGCGAAGGCGAGCAGCAGCACGACGGCGGCCGCGCCGGCCAGCGCGAGCCGCCACGTCGCCAAGGCCGCCAGCAGGGCCAGGGTCGCCAGCTCGAACAGAGGGACGGCCACGATGTGCACGAGGAGGTTGACCCGGTCCTGATGTTTCGTCGCGTAGTCGGACCACTGCCAGCGGAGCAGATCAGGGCGCATGTTGGAATTCTATCCGGCGCAGGACTCAGGGCGTCAGCCAGACCGGTCTCGTTTTGGCCAGCCACGCTTGCCGTTCGGTCAGGCCGATGTAGCCGCCATTGATGGCCTTCGTCACCTTGCGAACGTCGTCGGCATCGGCGAAGGTGTTGCACTTCGAGGCCACCCATTCCGCTGCGGCAATGTGGAGGCACCAGTCGGCGCTGAAGGCCAGGTCAGGGTTGGCGGCCAGGTCGGCGCCGAGCTGCTTGCCGTACTTCTCGTACGACTCGCGCCCGGTGATCTGCAGCAGGCCGCGGCCGATGTACTTCCAGCCGTCTCCCGGGTCGACGTTCCCCATCCGCCCGCCGTAGACGCTGTTCGCCAGCGCCTCAGGGTTGTGGGCAAACGGCTGCGCATCCTCGAGCGTTTTGAACCGGGTTGGCCAGACATCGAGCAGGCGTTCCGCGCGGTAGTTCAGGCTCTCGGTGGTGATCGTGAACGCTCCGCTCTCATGAAGGATCTGGGCCATGAAGTGCGCCAGGCGGAGTCCGGAGTCGTTGATCCCGTACTGCACCAGTACGGCATCGGCCTTCGCAAATCCGTCCCGGTAGTTCGGGAGCATCTTCGGAGCGAGACGCTGGAGCTGGTCCGTGGTGACTGAAATCATGCGCGGATCATATGTCCAGCGGTCGTCGTCTCGGCGTCCCCGTGCGAGCCGTCTTCGATCAGCATCGCAACGAGATGGGGAGCGAGTCGATCCACACTCTCCATGTTGAAGAGCTGGACTGCTCAACCAGCCGGCAGGATGAAGCCGCTGGCCTATGGGCGCGCAGACCTCGATCCGAGCATCTGTCGCATCGCTGAAACACGCTGACGCATCGATGGAACAGCCCTAGAACCGCATGCCACCAAGTGTGACATGCATATCTAGCAGTGTTACATCCATGCCACAAGTTGTGGCATGGATGTAACACTTCCAGACATCGATGTGACTCTTCCAGGAATCGATGCCTGCGACGTAGATATCGATGCCTACAGCGTAGATATTGATGCCTACAGCGTAGACATTGATGCCTAGGAACCAGGTATCGATGCCTACAGCGTAGACATTGGTGCCTGCGACGTAGGTATCGATGCCCGCGGCCCTGAGCTCGAGGCCTACGGCGTAGGCGTTCATGCCTACCGCCTGAACGCTGGCGCCTGCTGCCCAGACATCATCACCAACATTCCGGATCTCGTTCCCAGCACCGTCGACATCCGCGCCCGGAATGTAGACGTCCAGCCAGACGGCACTGGAGAAAACGGCGACTCTTCCCCCCTGCGTTCTCCGCCTCTCCGCGTGAGCCGTCTTCAATCAGCCACCCGAACGAGATGGGAAGCAAATCGACCGACACCTTCGATGTTGAAGGGCGACTAGACCGGGCGGCTTCCAGGCGCCCTGACGTGGAGGAGCGGCAGGATGCCGCTCAGCCAGCCGGCAGGATGCCGACGCTCCGATGCGGCGCTCCGGTGTCCTCCGCTGTGCGGCCTCAGGCTTTGGGTGGTCGTCGCCGCCGGCCTCCGCCCGCCCTGCCGGGCGATGCCGTAGCGGAGGTCGATCGCGCCTTCTCGTACTCGGCGATGTAGAGCTTTGCCGGCAGGCGGCGGATGGCCTCACCGAGGACGTCGAGCGGCAGATCGTCCAGCCGCTTGAAGCGGATGCACGCCTTCCCCATGTCGAGCTTCTTCCCGGTGGCGGCCCAGGCGCCGCGGAACCACCTCACCAGGGACGTGTCGCTGACACCCTCGACGCAGCCGCAGTAGAGACCCATGAGATAGACGGACATGTACTGCTTCTGCGACGCCAGCGCGGCGAAGGGAAGCCCCTGGCGTGGATCGGTGTGATAGCCGGCCGGAAACACGCGATGGGGAACGTAGTAGCCGATCATCCCGTACGACATCCCCTCCTCGTAGTCCGAGTCGAGGTTGCGGAGGATCACGTCCCGTACGGCTGCCAGCGCCGTCCGGCGCTCCGGCGGAAGTGAGGCGAGATACTCCGCGACGGTCGTGGCTTTGCTCAGCATGGGAGTAAGGATACTGCTGGCACCCTTCATCCCAACCGCGCGGCCCGTTCCAGCAACAGCCTCCGTTCCCGCTCGTTCCGGGTGAGCCCCGCCGCGCGCTCCAACTCTGCTCGGGCTTCTGCCGTCCTGCCCAGTTTGGCCAGGACGTCAGCGCGGACGGCGGGCAGCAGGTGGTAATCCTCCAACGCGCCGGCCGCGATCAGCGCGTCGACGATCTCCAGTCCCGCTTCCGGGCCGGTGGCCATGGAGACAGCCACGGCGCGGTTCAGTTCCACGATCGGCGACGGGGTCAGCTCGGCCAGCGCCCCATACAGCACGACCATCCGCGCCCAGTCGGTCTCCGCGGCGGTCCGGGCCCGGGCGTGGCACGCGGCGATGGCGGCTTGCAGAGCGTACGGCCCGAGGGTGCCGCCGAGCTGTTCGGCGCGCGCCAACGCGGCCAGGCCGCGGCGGATGAGGAGGTGGTCCCAGCGGGAGCGGTCCTGCTCCAGCAGCACGACGGGCTCGCCGTCCGGACCGATGCGGGCGCGCATCCGCGAGGCCTGGATCTCCATCAGCGCCACGAGGCCGTGCACTTCCGGCTCCTGCGGCGCCAGCCCGGCCAGGATGCGACCGAGTCGCAGCGCTTCCTCGCAGAGCGCGGGGCGCATCCAGTCATCGCCGGCAGTCGCGGCGTAGCCCTCGTTGAAGATGAGGTAGATCACCTCAAGCACGGACGAGAGGCGTGCGGCCAGGTCCTCGCCCCGAGGCACTTCGAACGGGACGTTGGCGTTCGAGAGCGTCTTCTTGGCCCGGACGATGCGCTGGGCGATGGTCGGCTCCGGGACGAGAAAGGCGCGGGCGATCTCGTCGGTGGCCAGGCCGCCGAGGAGGCGGAGGGTGAGGGCCACGCGCGCATCCGTCGACAGCACCGGATGGCAGGAGATGAAGACGAGTCGCAGCAGGTCGTCTTCGATGTGGCTGTTGTCGATGGCTGCGTCGAGATCCGCCACCACCCGCTCCTGCTGTTCGTCCAGCTCCCGGCCGATCTCCGCGTGCTTGCGCTCCAGAAGCTCGCTCCGCCGAAAGTGATCGAGAGCCCGGAACTTCGCAGCCGCCATGAGCCAGGCGCCCGGGTTGTCCGGGACACCCGCCTCGGGCCACTTCTCCAGCGCCGTAACCAGCGCATCCTGGGCGAGCTCCTCGGCCAGCCCGACGTCGCGCACGATCCGCGTCAGCCCGGCGATGAGCCGGGCCGACTCGATTCTCCAGACGGCGTCGATGGCGGCGTGGGTGTCGGAGTGGGCCGTCACGGCCGCCGATCATACCGGCGGGAGGGAGTAGGGTAAGTGGGTAGTGGTTAGTGGTTAGGACGCCTAACCTCGCAACCCCCTAACCTCGCAACCCCCTAACCTCGCAACCCCCTAACCTCGCAACCTCGCAACCCTGCAACCCCGCAACACCGCAACACCGAAACTCACTTCTTCTGCTTCTCCAGCTCTTTTCCCACCTCACGGTGATGCTCGACGGCGTCGCTGGGGGCGAAGTCCTCGAGCTCGAAGAGGCGGCGGATCTCGATCTGGGCTTCGCCTTCGTCGAACGGCACGCGGCGCGCCCACTCGACGGCCTCCTCGAGCGATTTCATCTGGACCACCCAGTAGCCGGCCACCAGCTCCTTGGCCTCGGTGAACGGTCCGTCGACGACCGTCCGCTTGCCGTCGTTGAAGTAGACGCGCGCGCCTTTCGAGCTGGGCTGCAGGCCGGAGAGGTCGAGCAGGGCGCCTGCTTTCACCAGCTCCTCGTTGAACTTGGCCATGGCGGCGAGGATCTTCTCGTCCGGCATCTGCCCCGCCTCGGACTCCTTCGACGCTTTGACCATCATCATGAATCGCATTGCTTGTTCCCCTTTCTACTGGTGCGTCGAACGGCGATAGCGCGAATCGACATGCTGCGAAAGATTCTTCCACGAGCCGGCCCCGGGAGTAGGGCACGACGCAGTCGTGTCTACATTTGTATTTCCCGCGGCCGGTGTCGGGCGCGACTGCGTCGTGCCGAAACCCCGTGGGTGGGGTGGTGGCTCAGGCCGCCGCCGTCTCCAGCACATCGAGCAATACCGTATTCGGGCCGATGCGGGCGGTGTAGCCGCGCCAGGTGACGGTATCGTCGAAGTATGGGATGAACTGGGCACCGAACTGAAGGACGTCGAGCAGCGGCACGAGGGGCAGGCTGATGCGGGCGCCGATGGTGTGGGCAAGCAGGGCGACCTGCGTCAGGCGCAGCACGAGCGCGGCCAACGGCAGCAGCCATGCTCCGGTGACTCCGGCGAGAAGGCCGGCCATCGCCGCGAGAATGGACAGGGGCAGCGGGAAGACGAGCAGTTCCGACGTGAAGCAGCCCTTCGACATCGCATACCGGATCTTGTTCCAGCGGATCTGGCGGTCGAGGGCGCGCTTCAAGGTTCGCTTCACGACGACGTTCTTCACCACGACGGGAGAGAGCGCGACCCGATACCCGGCCTCGGTGACGGCCAGGCCGATGGCCTGATCTTCCGCGAGGACGTTGGTGAAGGCGGCGAAGCCGCCGATAGCGCGCAGCGCATCGCGGGTGATGGCCATGGACTTGCCGACGACGCAGGGGACGCCGGCGAACTCGGCCAGGACGTTGCCGGCCACGACGAAGCTGAGCAGGTGGAGCGACTCGATCTTCGCGCCGAGGGACTGTGCACCGTCGCCGGCGAAGAGGTTCGAGACGCAACCGACCTCCGGGTCGTCGAACGCAGTGATCGTTCGCGCCAGGTCGTCGGGCTCCACGCGCACGTTCGAGTCGGAAATGACGAGGACCTCGCCGCGAGCGACGCGCTCGGCGGCCACGAGGCGGGCCACCTTGCGGTTGGTCCGCTCCAGCAGGGGATCGCCGCCGAGTACGACGCGGAAGGGAGCGAGGGGATGCGCGAAGCGCACCCGTTCGAGCACCGCCAGCGCAGGATCATGGCGGTCCGCGACGCTGCAGATCACTTCGTAGCGGATGCCGCGGAGCGCGGCGAACGACTCCAGGTTCCGTTCGAGATCGTCATCGAGACCGCAGAGCGGTTTCAGGATCGAAATGAAAGGCGCCCGTCCGTCCGAACCGCCCCGCAGGGAAGATGTCGTGCCCGGCCCGCCGTCGCCGCCTCCGGAAGAGAACGGTGAGCCCGGTCTGCAGCATCGTGATCGCCGCCGCCGCGGCGGCCAGGATCAGCAGGACGATGTAGGTGTAGATCATGTCGATGTCTCCTCATGCAGTTGCCAGCAGGGGCAGGGGCGCCGTGGCCGGACGAGGTTCGAGCCGCGTCACGGCCAGGCCCGTGCCCTGGCGGAGCGCGGCCACGACTTCGGTGGCGCACTTCGCTGCCGGTATGAGTGTCTTCCACGCCCAGAGGTGGTCCGGCCGGTGAAAGTCGCTGTTGCCGACGTACGGCAGCCGGGCCCGGCCCACCTGCGGGAAGAGATCCCAGCGGCAGGCGATCTCCCACAAGTCGATCAGGCCCGACACCTCGTTGCGCCGATTCCAGAGATAGAACGTGTTGGCGAACCACTCCGACTGCTCGTTGGGGTGGCAGGCCACGACCAGTGCGCCGGCGCGCCGGGCGCGGTCGAGCATCTCCTCGACCGTACCGTCGGCCGAGACGAACGCGTCGAGCCCGATGGCCAGTGCATGCGCGGATTCGCTGCGGCGGACGCGGTTCTGGGTCAGCTCGCAGCCCGGCAGCACGATCATCCGGTACTCGTCCCAGGCGCGCTTCGCCTCGCGCTCGATCTCGGCCCGGTAGGCGGCGAAGTTTTCCGCCGTGACCGTCAGTCCGATGCGATGGGTAAATTTCCCGATGAGATTGTCGCGATTGACGACGTGGTCGGTGATGGCGATGACGTCATGCCCCGTCCTCCCGAAGAGATCGACGACTTCGGGGATCGAGAGTCTGCCGTCCGACCAGGTCGAGTGAATGTGCAAATCAGCCAGTAGCATCCCGCCCTCCTCCTTCGCTCCCGTATCGTCGCAAGGAGTGCTCCCGGAGGATGTCGCACTACGTAAAGCCGGCGTTAAGTTCCGGGCAGGGTCGTGAGGAACGGGCCGTAAGTGCTGAGTTTTGAGTGCCGAGTGCCGAGTGCACGGCGGTCAGCTTCCGCCGAGGAGAAAGCGCTCTCCCAGCCGGCGAAAGGTCTCTACGCTCGGCCGCGGGGTCCGCTGCATGGTCGTGCGGTCGACTTCGTAGAGACCGAACTTCGGGCCGAAGCCGTCCAGCCATTCGTAGTTGTCGAGCAGGGACCAGTGGAAGTATCCGTGGACGGGGACGCCGGCGCGCCGGATGGCGTCGAGGTGGGCTTCGAGGAAACGGGAGCGGAGACGGTCGCCGCCATCAGCCAGGCCGTTCTCCGTCACCACGAGCGGGAAGCCGGCGCTGGCTGCTTCCTGCAGAAGGGCAGGGAAAGCCTCGGGGACGATTTCCCAGCCGTTGTCGGTGAGTCCCTCCCCGGTCACGTCGCGATAGGCAAATTCGCCGACGAGACGCGTGCTGCCGGGGCAGCGCATGTGGAGGCGCGAGTAGAAGTTCACGCCGAAGACGTCGAGCGATTCGGGCAGGTCGTCGCGCCGGCCTTTGATGCGAGTGGTGGGCGGCAGGAGGAAGTCCCAGCGCCCGGTGGCGAAGGCTTCGACGACCGAGCGGTTGTAGCAGCGGTGGGCGACCCCGGCCAGGAGGTTATCGAGAAAGCTCGACTTCCGTTCCGGTGCGAAGGCCATCATGTTGTGGGCGATGCCGATCGCCGCGTGGGGAATGTGCTCGCGAATCACGGCCGCTGCGGCGGCATGTGCGGCCAGGAGGTGGTCGAAGACGCGCCGCAGCGATTTCGTATCGGCGATGCCGGGCGGGATCTGGCCGTCGAACCAGCCGGCGAGGAGATAGACGAGCGGCTCATTGAGCGGCACCCAGAGACGCACCCGCTCGCCGAGAGCCTCGGCGACCCGTCCGGCGAAGCGCCGGAAACGTTCGACGGACGCCGTCGACGTCCACGGCGTGTGGTTGTGGAACCAGAGCGGGTGCGTGTAGTGAAAGAGCGTCACGCACGGCTCGAGACCGATAGCCACCAGGTGCTCGACGAGCCGGCCGTAGCGGGCCAGGGCGTCATCGTCGAAGTGGCCCTCGCGGGGTTCCACGCGGCTCCAGGAGATCGAGAAGCGGAAGGCATTCGCGCTGGCGTCGCGGGCCAGCGCGGCGTCGGATTCATAACGCTCCCACGATCCCACGGCCCGACCGCACGCCTCCCCGCGCGTCTTCCCCTCCCGCTCCCACTCCGACCAGTCGCAGGCATCGTCGCCTTCGACCTGGTAGTGCGATATGGCCGTCCCCCACAGACGGGGGCGGTCGGTGAAGGGAAATCGCGTCAGCGCCAGGCCATCGCGAACGTGCACGCCGCGGCGCCTGAGCACTGGCATTCCGTCTCCGTCACTTCGACCTCGCTGCCGCCGTGAAGCGTAACGCACTCGCGATAGAAGCCGATGGCGCTGGCGCAGTAGAGCGGGCTGTACGAGGTGTATCCACGATGGTGCATCACGCCGGCCGAGGGGGCGAGCTCGACGTACTCGGCGGTGCCGAAGTCCTGGAATTGCCGGTGGAGCACCGCCGCCCGGCGGAAGAAGTCATGCAGGTGCTCCCGGCGGAAGATCTTGTAGACACCGGCCAGGTTCGAACGCGCCGACCAGGCACCGAGTTGTTCGAGGAAGCGGACGTCGTCGTTTCCGAAGAGCGCGAGGATGGTCCGGTCGACGGCGATGAGCGTCGAGAAGTCATACCAGGAGGCGGCCAGGACGGTGGAGACCTGCTGGCGCACAACGCCGGGCAGGGCCTCGAAGAGCTCGATGGTCTCTTCACGGGCGGCGTGATCGCGCACCCAGTCGAGGTGCGCACGGATCATGGAGCCTTTCACCCGGCCGCCGGCGAGATGCTCTCCCGGCAGCGGCAACAGTTTCAGAGCGAGGTTGGACATGCAAGGTGTGTACGGGTCGCATCCCGGCCACCGAATGCGCAGGAGGTGAATTCGACGTAAAGCCGGAGGGGGAGAGCCGAGTGCTGAGTGCCGAGGTGAAACGGCATGAGGCATGGTCGCCGTCTCGGCACTCGGCACTCGGCACTCGCTTTACATCGAATTCGCGTTGCCTGCATGGCGGCACGAATACGCGGTCGATAGCGTACCTCGGTGACTGTGACCGCAAGGTCCTCCGAGTTTGCGGCAATTGGTGAGACCCTCACCACGTCGGCCAGCATTCACCCCTCGACCCTCGTGTCGGTGCTGGCCGACGATTTTTTCCAGCGGCCGGACCTCGACTCGGTGGCCGTGGTGGACGACGGCCGTCCGCTGGGCCTCATCACGCGGCAGAAGTTCCTCTTCACCGTCTTCCGCCGCTTCGGCTGGGAGGTATTCAGCCGCAAGGCGATCCTCGAATTAACGGACCGCAACGCGCTCGTCGTGCAGGAGGACCTGCAACTGGATGAGGCGCTGGCCCGTGCCGTGGAACGACGGCCCGAGGATGCGTATGACGAGTTGATCGTCGTCGACGGCGAAGGGCGTTATCGAGGGCTTCTCTCCGTGCGGCAGATGATCGTGCAGCACAGCACGACCCTGGCCAACATCCTGATGCAGAAGAACATCGCCGATGCCCGGGCCCGGGAGCTGGAGAAGATCGGCGAGATCAAGACGCAGTTCCTGGCCAACGTCACGCACGAGCTGCGCTCGCCGGTCAACGCCATCATCGAGCTCACGGAGCTGGTGCGCATGGCGGCGGAGAACGGGTACGTCGGGCAGGTGCGCGACCGCCTGTCTCTGCTGCTCTCCAGCGCCACGAACCTGCGCAGCATCATCACGAACATCCTCGACCTCTCGAAGATCGAGGCCGGGAAGATGGAGCTCATCGAAGAAGACTTCGACCTCGTGCCGCTACTTCGTGAGGTGGTGGAGACGACGCGCGTCCTGGCAGGCTCCAAGCCCGTGGAGATTGCGCTCTCCGCGGAGCGCGAGCGGACGTTCTTCAGCGATCCCGTAAAAGTGCGGCAGGTGGTGATCAACCTGGCCAGCAATGCGGCGAAGTTCACCGAGGCCGGACGCATCGTCGTCGAGCAGACGTTCGATGCGTCGTCGCGCCAGGCAGTCATCCGGGTCATCGACAGCGGCATCGGCATCCGCGCCGAGGATTTGGAGCGCCTGTTCGAGGCATTCACGCAGCTCGAGGACGCCAAGTCGAAGCGTCACGAGGGCTCGGGCCTCGGCCTGACGATCACACGCGAGCTGCTTCACCTTCTCGGCGGCACGATGACCGTTGAGAGTGAATTCGGCCGCGGCACGACGTTCACCGTTCACCTCCCCGACCGAAAGGACCTCCCATCATGAGCAAACGGATTCTTCTCATCGACGATGACGTGGCCCATCTCGTTTCCACTCGCGGGCTGCTGGAAGCCGAGGGCTATGTCGTGTTCACCCACTCCCAGGGATTCGGCACGACGAACCTCGTCAAGCAGATCCAGCCCGACCTGGTGCTGCTCGACGTCAACATGCCCGGCCTCTCCGGCGAGAACCTGGCCGGCGTGCTCAAGGCCAACGGCGCGACACGCGACACGGCCGTTTTCTTCTATTCGTCGAACGACGAAGACACGCTCCGCGCGGCCGTGAAACGCTTCGGCGTCGACGGCTACGTGAGCAAAGGCAACACGGCGCAACTCCGCACAAAAGTGGCGCAGCTCCTGCGGGCGGAGTGAGACGGGCCGGGGTGGCGGGTACCAGGTACCAGTTGCCGGGTACCTCATTTCGTTACCCGGTACGCGTTACCCGGTACCCGTTACCCCGTACCTGTTACCCGGCACCCGTTACCCCGTACCTGTTACCCGGCACCCGTTACCTGTTACCCGGTTCCGCCTCCGGCGCGATCACTGTCCGGCAATGCAGGGCAGCACCTGCGTCTCCATGCCGCCTGCTTCGACGCCGAAGAGCGCGCCGATCGAGCGGGCCAGGAACGTCGGCGCCACGTCGTCGTCCCATGTGCCGGGCTTGATCCCGTCGCCGAACAGCAGCAACGGGACGTGCTGGTCGTCGTCGACGGCCTGGCCGTGAGTCGTGCCGGTGTCACCGTAGTTCCAGATGTAGCCGGGCTTCAGGGCGATGAGCACGTCGCCGCTGCGATCGGCGCGGAAGGAGAGGCGCATGGCCAGCTCCACGCCCGTGGCCTGCTTGTCGACGGCCAGCAGGTCGGAGTTGGTGAATGCGGCGCGAACGCCCTTGAGCTCCTTCGCCGCATCGCGGACGGCGCGCTTGACACGCTCCGGATCAAGCTTCAGCTCGTGGATGCGCATCCAGTTCAGATAGATGGCCGGCTCTTCGAAGTAGTTGATGAGGGCATTGAGCGTCGACGAGTTGTCCGTCAGCTTCAGACCGAGCTTTGCCGCCGCCGCCTTCTCCAGCGCTTTCCGCTGCGGCCCGAGCTCGCCGACCGTGCGTACGGTCGCATTCGGGTTGCGCATGTCGACGCGGCCGGCGTCGCGGCCCATGTCCTTCGCCACTTCGGGAATCGACTGCACGCCGTGGTCGGCGGAGATGGCGATGGTGTAGCGGCTGCCGAACTTGCCGTCGAGCCAGACGAAGAAGGCGGCCAGTTGGCGGTCGGTGCGCACGACGTTGTCGGCCACTTCGAGCGAGTCGGGGCCGAACGAGTGGCCTAGGTAGTCGGGGGAGGAGAGCCCGACGTAGAGCACGTCCGGCGCCTTGTCCTCGGTGCCGAGGTTCTCGGCCTCGATGATTCGCTCGGCGAAGTCGAGCACGAGGTCATTGCCGAACGGCGTGTACGTGAGCGCATCGAGGCTGCGCACCCGGTGCGGGAACTCCACTCCCAGTCCCTCGCGCTGTGTCTTGTACTTCCGCAGTGACGCGGGGTCATGCGTCAGGCGGGACAGATCGGCGGCCGGGATGAGGTCCGACTGCGTCCATTCCGTGTGGGCTTTCAGATAGGCGGGAATGGTCTTGTTGAAATCGTCGACCACGCTCTTGTTCCAGTGGTAGTACGCGCTGGAGGTGAAGCCGGGAGCCTGGGCGTCGAACCAATAGGCCGCGGTGGCCTTTCGCCCGGCCATGAGAATGGCGGCGCGGTCCTTCAACGCCACGCCGATGACTTTCGAGCCGGCAAAGCGCTCTTGCACCCGGTCGCCGAGCGAGTCGCTGGCGAGATTCAGCGGGGAGAAGCCGCCGCGGGCGCGGTCGTCCGCCACGCAATACTCGGGCGCTGCCTCCAGGCGGTCGAACCAGGTGTTGGCCACGATGCCGCTGCGCGACGGTGTGTAGCCGGTGCCGAGCGCCGCGTGTCCCGGTCCCGTATACGTCGTCGAGTAGGGATAGAGCGCGTGGCGGAAGTTCGCGCCGTGCTTGAGCGCGCGGTTGAAGCCGTCATCCGAAAAATACGGTGCGAACCGGGTGAGGTACTCGTACCGGAATTGATCGATGGAGATGACGATCACGAGGTCAGGCCGCTGCTGCGCGGCCAGCGGCAGCGCGGCGAGGAGGCACAGAAGGGCGGCGGCGAGGACGAGGCGGCGGTTCAGCATGGCGCGCATTTTCATCCAGACCCGTCCGGTCGTGACGTAAAGAGAATGTGCAATCCGCTTCCGGGGCTCCGTTTTACGATGGCGCCATGAACCTGCCGTTCGCCCCGCCCCTCGCACCGATGCTCTCCTCGCCGGTCGCGGAGATCCCCTCGGGCGACGGCTGGCTCTTCGAGCCCAAGTGGGATGGTTTCCGCACGCTCGTCTTCCGCGACGGCAGCGAGATCCTGCTCCAGAGCCGCGACGAGAAGCCGATGAATCGCTACTTCCCGGAGCTGATCGCGCCGCTGCAGGCCACTCTTCCAGAGCGTTGCGTGCTCGACGGCGAGGTCGTCATCGCCGGCCCGGACGGCCTCGACTTCGAAGCATTGCTCCTGCGCATTCACCCCGCGGCATCGCGCGTGAAGCTGCTGGCGGAGCAGACGCCCGCGTCTTTCGTGGCGTGGGATCTCCTGGCGCTGGACGATCATGACCTGCGCCAGTCGCCGCTCGAACTGCGTCGCGAAGGGCTAGATATCATCCTGGCGAAGGCCGAGCCGCCGGTGCATCTTTCGCCCGTGACGCGCGAGAGGCCGGTGGCGGAGGATTGGTTCCGGCGCTTCGAAGGGGCGGGGCTCGACGGCGTCATGGCCAAGCGCCTCGACTCGCCGTACCTGGCCGGCGAGCGCACGATGCTGAAGATCAAGCATTCCCGCACGGCCGACTGCGTGGTGGCCGGCTTCCGCTGGCACAAGAACGGTCCGGGAACGCTGATCGGCTCGCTCCTCCTCGGACTGTATGACCACAAAGGAGCGCTGCATCACGTCGGTGTCACGGCGTCGTTCACGACAGCCGTCCGCAGGCAGCTCGCAGAGGAACTGGAGCCGCTGCGCCGAAACGCGCTTGACCACCATCCGTGGCGCCACTGGGCGGAGGCGATGACGGAAGCGACGGTTGAAGCGGAGGCGAAGGGGCAGCGGATGCCGGGCGGGGCGAGTCGTTGGAACCGCGGCAAGGACCTGAGTTGGGAGCCGCTCCGCATCGAGCGCGTGGTCGAGGTGGCATTTGACCACATGCAGGGCAGCCGCTTCCGGCATGCTGCACGCTTCGTGCGCTGGCGTCCCGACCGGAAGCCAGAGGATTGCCGCTATGACCAGTTGGAAGTAACGCCTCCCTACGAACTGGAGCGCGTCTTCGGTGTTCGCCACGCCAGCCACGGGTCGTAGTCGGGATCCGGCGTCTCCTCTGCGGGGCGTTCGCCTTCGGGGACGTGGCGCAGGTTGATGCGGATGCGGGTCCACGTGCTCGACCGCCCACGCATGGCGTCGATCAGCACGTCGTCGACCTCCAGCTTGCTCGCGGCCTCGGGGTGGCGGGCCTTCCACCGTTCGAGTCCGGCCAGTGCCTCCTCTTTGTGCTGGGCTTTGGCTACGGTGATGAGCGGCTGCTTGGACTGGCGTCCCTTCGACTGTCCCTTCTGGCGCGACGGTGCCACGCGGGGCGGCTCGTCTCTCTGTTTCCGATACATGGGAGGCCAGGGCGCATCGCCCTCGCCCGCCGCCTCCTGGCGGGCGGAGAGCGCGAGCAGCGCTTCGAGCGAGCCGGGGTGCGCGTCGATGCCGGCCGATGCATCGCCGTGCTCCGCGAAGCGCCGGGGCGCCGTCGCCAGCGTGTAGGCCGCCGGATCGCACTCCGCGACCTCGTCCCAGGCCAGCGGCATCGAGACGCGCGCGTCCGGTAATGGCCGCACGGACCACGCCGAGGCGACGGTGCGGTCCTTCGCGTTCTGGTTGTAGTCGAGGAAGACGCCGTGGCGCTCCTCCTTCCACCACTTGCTCGTGGCGATGTCCGGGGCGCGCCGCTCCACTTCGCGGGCCAGGGCCAACGCGGCGCGCCGCACCTGGTCGAAGCTCCAGCGCCGCGCGACGCGTACGTTGATGTGAATGCCGCGCGATCCCGACGTCTTCGGCCAGCCCTGCAGTTCATGCTCTTCGAGGACATCCCGGACGACCAGCGCCACGCGCCGGACGTCGTCGAAGCTCACGCCGGGGCCGGGATCGAGGTCGACGCGCAGCTCGTCCGGATGATCGAGGTCATCGGCGCGCACAGGATGCGGATTCAGATCGATGCAGCCGAGGTTCACGATCCAGAGCAACTGCGCCGCGTCGCGGACGACGACCTCGCTGGCTGTGCGGCCGGAGGGGAACTTCAGCTCGACGGTCTCGATCCACTCCGGATGCTGCTCGGGCGCGCGCTTCTGGAAGAACGGCTCATGGTCCGCCCCGTTCACGTAGCGCTTCAGCACGACAGGCCGCGCCGCGATGCCCCGCAACGCTCCGTCCGCCACGGCGGCGTAGTAGTTCACCAGGTCGAGCTTCGTGTACCCGGCCTGGGGAAAGAAGACCTTCTCCGGATTGGTGATGACGACCTCACGGCCCGCGGCTTCGACGATGGTCTGCGGCGACTTGGGCATGACGTGCTCAGGACGCGGACTGCTGCCACCCCACCCACTCTTCACCGTCGGGGCCGCGCTCCTTCTTCCAGATGGGAACGCTCTTCTTGATCTCGTCGATGACCATGCGGCATGCACTAAACGCCTCGGCGCGGTGGGGGGAGGTACAGACGATGGCGATAGAAGTGTCGCCGACGTGCAGGAGGCCGAGGCGGTGCTGGACGGCGATGGCGACCGTGGGGTACTTCGCGGCAGTGGCGTCGACGACGCGGCCGATCTCTTTCTCGGCCATGGGGTGGTAGGCCTCGTAGGTGATCGACTCGACACGCTTCCCTTCGTGATGATCGCGGACGATTCCCTCGAAAACGACGCTGGCGCCGTCGCTTGGACGCAGCACGTCGCGGGTCAGGGCCGCGACATCGATCACGGCGTCCGTGAGATAGCGCGTCATCCTCCGGCCACCGGTGGAATGAAGACGAGCTCGTCGCCGTCGGAAAGCGGGGCGTCGGGCGAGGCGTACGACTCGTTCACGGCCGTCAGCGGAGGCTGCTCGTAGTCGGCCAGGCGGGGATGGGCCGCACGCAGGCGGGCCCAGACGTCGCGGGGGCTGGTACCGTCGGGAAGCGTGACGTCGCTCCCGCTCTCCCCGATAATGTCGCGCAGCACCGCGAAGTAGAGCAGCCGCACTTTCATCGCGGGCATTCTATGACCGGGAAGAAGTTCGAGGCGACCATGACCGTGGCCGAGGCCTTGGCGGCGCATCCGCACGCCCGCTGGGTCTTTGCCGCGTACCACGTCGGGGGCTGCAACGGCTGCTCGCGTGTCGAGGACGAGACCATCGCCGAGGTGGCGGAAGGCTATCAGCTCCCCCTGGAAAGATTTCTCGCCGATCTCAACGCCCTGGGTTAACTCCGGGCCCGCTCGCACGTAGTAACGCAGTATGAGGAAGGCGCTGGGACTTCTCTTCTTCCTGGTTTCGTGTGCCGTCCATGCGGACGGCCCGCGCCTGCCTCACACGCCGATCTGGGGAGCGATCTCCAACAGCGCTTCGCGCACGAAGGCGATGTGCTCCTCGAGGTCGACGCCCAGCTCCTCGACCCCGTGGTAGATGTCGTCGCGGCTGACGCTGCGGGCGAAGGCCTTGTCCTTCAGCTTCTTCTTCACCGAGGCTGGTTTCACGTCGGCCATCTGCTTGCTCGGTTGTACGAGGGCGCAGGCCACGAGAAACCCGCAGAGCTCGTCGCAGGCGAAAAGTGCCTTGGCCATGAGCGTCTCGCGCGGCACGTTGGTGTAGGGAGCGTGACCCAGGATGGCGCGGCGGAAGTCCTCGTCGAAGCCGTGCTCTTCGAGGATCTTCGAGCCGACCCAGGGATGCTGCTCGGCGGTCGGGAACTGCTCATAATCGAAGTCGTGCAGCAGGCCGGCCATGCCCCAGCGCACGGGGTCTTCCGCGGGCGCGTACTTGCGGGCGCAGGCCTTCATGGCGTGCTCAACGGCCAGGGCGTGCTTTCGCAGCGAGTCGGTCTTCGTGTATTCGTGCAGAAGGGCGAGAGCGTCGTCGCGTGTCTTCACGGGGCAGGCAGTTTACCAAGGGGGCCGAAGGGGAGACGGCGAAGAACTTGCCACGTGACGGCAGGAAGGAATTGCAACAGTTGAGTCCGAAGTGGAAAAACTTACCAGGGTCGGGCGATGACCCAGCCGAGCTCGTCAAGCGGTCGTGATCTTGATCCAAGTGCCGTAAAACCAGTATTTTCCGTCATCGTGCTCAGCTCGGATCTCCTTGCCGGACATGGCTTTACTCCGTAATAACTCACTCCGCAACCGATTGGCGTGCATCCTGCAGTAGGGGAGGGCACGATGAAAGTGGTTTCGATAAACTCGAAGCCGTGCTTGCGCGGATCCAACCTGAACCGTCCGCGCCTAGTGGCCGCTGCGGGCTCCCTCCTAAACTATTGGACCGATTTTGGACGATTAATCACTTAGCTTCCTTGAATCCTGCCAACTGGCCGCAGCGGTCCAGCCCTACGATGCATCACGAGCGGAGCCGAAAGGCTCCGCAAGTGTTTTTGGGGAGAAACCGGTGCGCCGCGGGTAACGGCTGGGGCGCGGCACTCGGCACTCAGCACTCGGCACTCAGCACTCGGCACTCAGCACTCGGCACTCGGCACTCGGCACTCGGCACTCATATAATCCCGCCTCCATGCCGGCGAAGAAGCGCCCGTCTCTCTTCATCGTTGACGGCTCGAACAACATCTACCGCTCGTACTACGCGATCCGCAATCTGACGAACTCCGCCGGGCTTGCCACGAACGCGGTCTACGGCTTCACCACGATGCTGCGGAAGATGCTGAAGGACCACGATCCCGATTGCGTGGCCGTGGCCTTCGACGTGAGCGGGGCGAAGACGCGCCATGAGGCCTTCGCCGACTACAAGAAGGACCGCCGGCCGATGCCGGACGACCTGGCGGTGCAGTTGCCCTTCGTGGACGAGATCCTCGACGGTCTCGGCATTCCGAAGATCACGGTCGAGGACTGGGAAGCGGACGACCTGATCGGATCGCTGGCCTGCAATGCCCGCGAACGCGGCTACGACGTGGTGATCGCCACCTCGGACAAGGACTTCTTCCAGCTCGTCGGCGACGGCATCCGGCTCTATCACACGGGCCGCGAGGTCATGTACGACGCTCCGGGCGTTGCCGAGGTCTTCGGACTGCCGCCGGAGAAGGTGGTCGACGTCATGGCCATCTGGGGCGACGCCATCGACAACATCCCCGGCGTTCCCGGCATCGGTGAGAAGGGCGCCAAGGGCCTCATCCAGCAGTTCGGGTCCCTGGAGGGCGTCTACGAGCACCTGGACGAGCTGAAGCCGGCCCAGCGCAAGAAGCTCGAGGAGAACCGCGAGAAGGCGTTCCTCTCCCGCGAGCTGGCCACGATCAAGCGCGACCTGAGCATCGAGACCATCGAGTTCGACTCGCTGAAGCGCCGCGATCCGGACCGCCCGAAGCTGCACGACGTCTTCTCGCGGCTCGAGTTCGCGTCGCTGATGCAGGAGTACCTGCCGGAAGCGCCGCCGGTGGAGCGGGAGACGCGCATCGCCACGAGCGCCGAGGAGATCCGGGAGCTGGCCGAGCCCTACGAAGGAAACGACGAGCCCCTGGCACTGTGGATCGAGAGCATCACGCCTGATGGATTCGACGCTCTCCTGGCGGCCTCACTGGCGCGCACGCAGTCGGAGTCGCTCATCATTCCGATCGCTCCCGGCTATGGCGGCAATGAAGCCATGTCGGCGGAACTGAAACGGCTGCTGGCCTCCGGCCGCGTCTTCGTCGCGCACGACATCAAGCTGCTCATGCGGCGGCTGGCCGCAAACGGCTGGCCCCTGCCGCGACGGTTCGGCGACACGATGATCATGTCCTACGTGATCAACCCCGGTCTGCCCAGCCACTCGCTGGAGAACGTCATCCGCGATCGTCTGAAGCAGGATGTGCTGACCCGCAAGGACCTGCAGAAGACCGCGCCGCTGTTCGCGCTCGACCACGAGATCGGCTCCTCCGCCATCGGTCCCTACCAGGCATACCTCGGCGAGAAGCCCGCACTGGCCGTGGCGCTGTCCGCCGCGCTCGAGCCGGAGCTGCGCCGCGATCAGTCGCTGGTGAAGATCTATGAGACGATCGAGCTGCCGCTCATCCCCGTGCTCGAGCGGATGGAGGAGCGCGGCATCCGCATCGACGCCTCTCTGCTCCGGAGCATGTCGCAGACGATGGGCGCGCAGCTCGGCGAGCTGGAAACGCAGATCTACAAGGAGGCGGGTACCGAGTTCAACATCAACTCGCCCCAGCAGCTCGCCCACATCCTCTTCGAGAAGCTGCAGTATCCGGTGGTCAAGAAGACGAAGGGGACGAAGGCGTACTCCACGGCCGTGGACGTGCTGGAGGAGCTGGCCGGCCACGGCTTCGCCGTCCCGCAGCTCATCCTCCAGCACCGCGAGCTCTTCAAGCTGAAGTCGACCTACATCGACGCGCTGCCGCAGCTCGTCGACGCCAACGGTCGCGTGCACACCTCCTTCAACCAGGCCGTGGCCGCGACGGGGCGGCTGTCGTCGTCCGATCCGAACCTGCAGAACATCCCCATCCGCACGGAGCTGGGGCGGTCGATCCGCAAGGCCTTCATCGCCGGCGACGGGAACGTGCTCATCGCCGCCGACTACTCGCAGGTCGAGCTGCGCATCCTCGCGCATTTCACGCAGGACGCGGACCTCATCGAGACATTCCGGCGCGGCGCGGACATCCACCGGGCCACGGCGGCGAAGATGTTCAACATCGCCGAGGCGAAGGTCACGCACGACCAGCGCCGCGCCGCCAAGACGATCAACTTCGGCGTGCTGTACGGCATGTCGGCTTTCCGCCTCTCGAACGAGCTCGGGATCACCGGCACGCAGGCCAAGGAATTCATCGACGCCTACTTCTCCCGCTACCCGACCATCCACCAGTATCTCGACAGCACCCTCGAGGCGGCGCGGGCGACGGGAAAGGTGACGACGCTGTTCGGGCGCGTGCGGTACATCCCGGAGATCCACAACAAGTCGTTCACCGTCCGCGGCAATGCGGAACGGATGGCCACGAATGCGCCCATCCAGGGAACGGCCGCGGACATCCTGAAGCTGGCCATGATCGCCCTCGACGGCAAACTTCGCGACGGCGTGCAGATGCTCCTGACGGTTCACGACGAGATCGTCATCGAAGCCCCCGAGGCGCGGGCGGAAGAGGTGGCGGGGATCGTGAAAGAGACCATGGAGAACATCTTCCCGCTGGCTGTGCCGCTGGCGGTGGACACGCATTGGGGGCGCAGTTGGTACGAGGCGAAGGAGTAGGGCGAGTGCTGAGTGCCGAGTGCCGAGCCGGCATGAGGCATGAGTGATGAGGCATGAGAGGGCAGCCCTTCTGGCCGCCCTGCTCCTTGCGAGCTGCCAGGCGCCTTCGAAGCCGCCGCCCCCTCCTCCCTCCGGGCCTCAGATCAAGGCGACGGTCCTCACGATCACGACGGTTCAGCAGCCGGGGGCGCACACGTTGACGCACACCCTGGTGATTGCCGGTAGTCGTGCCCGGAGCAGCGATGAGCTCGATCATTGGCGTCTCTTCGATCTGGCCAAGGGCGAGGTGCTGTTCGTCGACGACGTCGCAAAGACGTACCGGCGCGCTTCGCTCGAGTCGCTCGTCTCCGATCGCAGGGACGCAGACTCGAAGCCGTTGCCGGACAGTGTGCCCCGCGCGCAGTTCACCGTGACGGATGAGACCCGCACGCTCCTGGGCGTGGAAGCGCGCCAGTCCGTCGTCCGGATGGGTGCGTACCAGCGGCAGCTCTGGATCGCGGAGCATCCGCTCATCCCGCAGGGCCTCTTCGCCATAATGGAGGCGTCGCGGCCGGAGACCACTCCGCTGGCGGGAGTCATGCGCGAGGTCGACGACGCCCTGTTCGACGTCAAGGGTTTTCCCCTCGCGGAGCACGCAGAGCTGCCGTTCGACAACGAGAAGTGGACGCTCGACCGAACGGTCGCGAAGGTAGAGCAACAGAACGTCCCGAAGTCGTTGCTCCGGATCGCTGCGGGATACCGCGACGTCACGAAGACCGCCCCTCCCGAGCCGGTGAACGGCGACGCAACCGACCCATGAGGCTTCGACCGTCAGCGATCTCCCGCTCGCCGCTCGCCGCCTTCGCGCTCGCGCGTCACAGAATCTGCCGCACGTCCCCGACCCGCTTCGTCACGCCTTCACGGTCGAGCCACTCCAGCAGAGGGATGGCGATCTTCCGGGAGAGGCCGAAAAAGTCCTTGAACTGTCCGACGTCCATCGTCGTCCCCTTGCGGGCCTGCATGCGCTCGCGGGCCGCGGCCAGTGCGTCCGGGTGGACATAGATGCCCTCCGCCAGGCGCACGAGCTTTCCCTGTTTCACGAGAAAGCTGATGACGCCTTCGATGACCTTCGGCCTCTGCGTGCGCTCGTTGATCAGCTCGGAGACCGGCGGCGGTGCGAGAGCGGCCGCAGCGAAGCGCCCTTCGATCATCCGTGCCAGTTCTCCCTCCGCGCCGCCCAGCGTCTTCGAGCGGCCGGGGATGTCGAGGGCGTCGCCGGAGACGGCGATGATCTTTTCCCGCGCCAGGTCCTGGAGGAGGAAGTTGACGAGCTGGCCGTCCGCGCCCCGCGGCAAGAGCTTCTGCACAAACTCGCCCTTCGGTACGTTGACGGCGATCTTGTTCTTCTCGAAGTACCGCATGAGGAAGTCCATCGACCGCTTGCGGAAGTCGGCCAGCACGTCGTGATGGATCCAGCGCCGGTCGCCGGCGTCGGCGACGTGGGGAAGGTTCTTCAGCTCCTTCGTCAGCGTCTCGACGCGGATGCCGGTGCGGGCCTGCACTTCGCGGATGGTCAGGCCGCGCAGCCCTTCCAGCCGCGCCGTCAGCTCCACCCGTTCCGGGAGGGAGCCGGCAGCGAGCGTCTGGAGGAGCTCGCCGCGGGTGCCGCGGCTCAGCTTGGGAAGGTGGGCATCGAGAATCATGCCGCCGCCGATGGTGAACGCAGGCGAGTAGCGGCGGATGACGAACCGGTCGCCGGCCACGGCCACGACGGGCGACTCGAGGCGGATCTGGACGAAGGCGCTCTGGCCCGCCTTCAGCTCGGCGGTCTCGTCGATGAAGCGGACCGTGCCGAGGAGCTCCGAGGCGAGGTGGTGGAAGCGGATGCGCGTCTGCTCCTTCAACGGCTTCACGTTTCCGGCGTCGTCCGCCAGCAGATCGAGCCTCGCCGTGATGACCGATGACGTGCGCAGGGTGTTCGGCGGGACGAGCTGCTGCCCGCGGTGGAGGCGGTCGAGCGGGATGTCGGCGAGATTGATCGACGTCCGCTCGCCCGCGGAGACCGCGTCGCGCGCCTCTCCGTGGACCTGGACGTTACGAGCCCGGCTGCGATCGCCGCCGGGCAGCACTTCGACGTCGCTCTCCACGCTCACCCTCCCCGAGTACGTCGTCCCGGTGACGACCGAGCCGAAGCCCTTCATCGTGAAGACGCGGTCGATGGGCATGCGGAAGACGCGCGTGGTGGCGTCGCGATCGTCCACCTGGGAGACCGACTGCAGGATCGCCGCGCGCAGCGCGTCGAGTCCCGCGCCCGTCACACTGCTCACCGATACGATCGGCTTGCCGGCCAGGAAGCTGCCGGCCACCATCTCCTCGACCTCCAGCCGCACCAGTTCCAGGATGTCGTCTTCCACGAGATCGCGCTTGGTGATGGCCACCAAACCGGTAGGGATGCCGAGAAGCCTGCAGATGGCGAAATGCTCCCGCGTCTGCGGTTTGATCGACTCGTCGGCGGCAACGACCAGCAGCGCGCTGTCGATCCCGCCGATGCCCGCCAGCATGTTCTTCACGAAACGCTCATGGCCCGGCACGTCGATGAAGCCGATCTGGTAGTCGTCGGTGAACCAGCTCGCGAAGCCGAGGTCGATGGTGATGCCGCGCTTCTTCTCCTCGGGGAGACGATCCGTGTCGACACCGGTCAACGCGCGCACGAGCGCCGTCTTGCCATGATCGATGTGGCCGGCGGTTCCGACGATGCGTTTGCGGCGAGCCATCCGGCCGGAGTCTACCCGACGGAAGAGCGGAGAGTGGTTAGGTGAGAGTGGTTAGTGGTTAGAAGAGAGTGGTTCGGCTCCGTGGTCAGCCTAATCCCAACCACCCTAACCACTAACCACTAACCACTAACCACTCCCCCTCGTCCCCGGCACCCGCCCATCCTGTCCCAGCGCTTCCTTCAGCTCGCCGGCGTTGACGATGGCCTGGCCGCGAAAGTGATTGTTCGTGATGACGTAGGTGTCTTTCTCGGTGACCATCCTGCCGATGCGGTCGACCCAGGGCGCAAGCTCTTCCTTCGAGTAGAGATAGTTGTAGCGCTCCCACGATTCCTCGTGCGCGAACCACTTCTCGTAGTTGCGGCCGTGCAGGCGCACGTAGGCGAGGCCGCCGGTGGTCGTGTCCGACGGTTTGACCGAGTCATGGAACAGCGGCTGGTCGACGTTCACCCAGGCCACGCCGCGCTCGTCGAGGAAGCGGAAGAACGCGTCGTTCTGGAACGTCGCGTGGCGCACTTCGAGTGCCAGCGGATATCCGTCGAAGGCCCGGAAGAGGCGGTCGAGCTTCTCGTGCGACGCTTCCGAGCCTTTGAAGCTCCAGGGGTACTGCAGCAGCACGGCGCCGAGGCGTCCTGCCTCCATCATCGGGTCGAGATAGGCCCGGAAGGCCTTCACGTCCGCTTCCGGCAGAGCGGTGTCCTCGTGCGTGAATCCGCGGAAGACCTTCGTCGTGAACCTGAAGTTCCGGTTGGAGGCCACGCGCCGCACCCAGCTCTTCGCGTGCGTGGGCGGCGGGATCCGGTAGAAGGGAGAGTTGATCTCGATGGTGTCGAAAAACGAGGCCAGGTAGGCCAGCGGATCGAACTTCGAGCCGTGCGGCGGATAGACGGTTCCCTCCCAGTCCTTGTAGCTCCAGCCGGCGGGTCCGATGCGGAGTTGAGGAGGCGCCATCGAGAACGTCAACACCTTGACATTTTTATTTGCAACTGTTGCAAAGTTTGCGGCCGTTTGGCCATCTATGCTAAAAGCTGAGCCTACGGATACAAGCGAATGACCTCCATCGGACAGCGAGTGCGTTCCTGGGGATCTTTTTGTATTCGGCACCGGAAGGGGGTCGATCGGTCAGTCTCTTCGTGATACCAAATGCGGGGACGAGGTCGCGGCACCCCGCGCGTGCTCTGCGCTGCGGCATTACCGTTTCTCAGGAACTCAACAGGAGATCATAGGTTCATGGATACATTCAACGACAAGACCCTCAACTGTGCTGATTGCGGAGGGGAATTCGTATTCAGCAAGAACGAACAGGCCTTTTACGCAGAGCGAGGTTTCACGAACGAGCCCAAGCGGTGCAAGAACTGCCGCGACAAGCGCAAGACCGCCCGGGACGGTAACGGCGGCGGCGGCCGGGAGCGGCAGATGGTGAGCGTGACGTGCGATAGCTGCGGAGTCGCGACCGAAGTTCCCTTCACGCCCGTCAGCGGTAAGCCGGTTTACTGCCGCGATTGCTACAACCAGCGCCGTTCCTCCTCGCGCCCGAACTCCTGGGCCTGAGACGGTAACGACAAGAGACAAAACCGAACGGCGGCCGCACTCGGCCGCCGTTTTCCTTTTGTGATGGATGTCGCCGGCTTGCGATCAAAAGGAATCGAGGATCTCCCTGCCGTACGTGCCAAGTTGGACATCCTGGGCACGACCACAGCTCCTCATGCCTCGTTACTCACGCCTCATGCTCGCCGGTCTCGAGCCGTGATCGTCGCCGCTTGAATCCAAACCCTCCCGCCCGTAGAATCCGCGCGCCTTGGCGCGTCCACTCATCCCTCCAGTCCAGTCCATCCTCGATCTGATCGGCAACACGCCGATCCTCGAACTGGTCCGTCTCTCCCCGGCCGGGGGCGGCTCGATCTTCGCCAAGCTCGAGTTCCTCAACCCCGGGATGTCGGTCAAGGACCGCATCGGGACCGGCATGATCGAACGCGCCGCGCGGGCCGGGAAGTTGAAGCCGGGTGGGACGATCATCGAGCCGACAGCCGGCAACACCGGGATCGGCCTGGCCCTGGCCGGACCGCGCCTCGGGTACAAAGTCATCCTCTGCGTCCCGGAGAACTTCTCCGAGGAGAAGCGCGAAGTGATGAAGGCACTCGGGGGAACGGTCGTGCTGACCCCGAAGGACGAGGGGATGAAGGGCGCCATCGCGCGGGCGCACGAACTGGCCAACAGCATTCCGGATGCGTACGTGCCGCAGCAGTTCGCCAACCCTTACAACAGCGAAGCGCATTACGAGACCACGGGCGCCGAAGTCTGGGAGCAGATGAAGGGGCGCGTGGACGGCTGGGTGGCCGGTGCCGGCACCGGCGGCACGTTCAGCGGCGTCGCAAAATACCTCAAGGAGCGCAACCCGAAGTGCTGGTGCGTCGTAGTTGAGCCGCAGGGGTCGATCCTGAAGGGCGGCGAAGCGGGACCGCACGAGGTGGAAGGGATCGGCGCCTCTTCGTTCATCCCGCCGGTACTCGACATGACGCTGGCCGACGACGTCATCCAGGTTTACGACGACCCCGCGTTTGCGATGGTGCGCCGGATGGCGACGGAAGAAGGGGTCCTCGGTGCGTCGTCCGCAGGGGCGAACGTCCATGCCGCCATTCAAGTCGCGGAGAAGCTCGGCCCCGGCAAGCGCATCATCACCGTCATTCCCGATGCCTCGGAACGTTACATGTCGAAGGGCATCTATACGAAGTGGGCGGTCGAGAAGTAAGAAGGCAGAAACATCGAGACGCGACACTCAGCACTCAGCACTCGGCACTCAGCACTCAGCACTCAGCACTCGGCACTCAGGACTCTCATATGGGCTTTGCCACGGATTGCATTCACGCCGGCCAGGAGCCGGAGCCGGTCACCGGCGCGGTCACCTACCCGATCTTTCAGACCTCGACCTACGTGCAGCCCCGCCTGGGCGAGCACAAAGGCTATGAGTACGCGCGAACGAAGAACCCCACGCGGTCGGTGCTCGAGGCGAACCTGGCCGCGCTCGAGCGCGGCAAGCACGGCCACTGCTTCGCTTCGGGCATGTCCGCCATCGATGTCATCTTCCGGACGCTGAAGTCGGGCGACCACGTCGTGGCCGGCGAGAACATGTACGGCGGCTCCTACCGGCTCTTCAGCAAGGTCCTGGAGAAGTTCGGGCTGCAGTTCAGCTACGTCGACACGTCCCGTCTCGACGCCGTCCGAAAGGCCATCAAGCCGAACACGAAGGTTCTCTTCCTCGAGACGCCGACCAATCCGATGATGACGCTGACGGACATCGCCGCGTGTGCCGAGCTCGCCCACGCCAAGGACATCCTGGTCGTCGTCGACAACACCTTTTGCTCGCCCTACCTCCAGCGGCCGCTCGAGCTGGGAGCCGACGTCGTCGTGCACTCGACGACGAAGTTCCTCAACGGCCACTCCGACTCGGTGGGCGGCGCGGTGATCTGCAACGACGACGAGCTGGCGGCGCAGATCGGCTTCCTGCAAAACGCCGTCGGCGCCATCCTCTCGCCGATGGACTCGTGGCTCGTCCTGCGCGGCATCAAGACCCTGGCCGTGCGCATGAAACAGCACGAGGCGAACGGGATGGCCATGGCGAACTACCTCGCCCATCACTCCAAGGTGAAGAAGATCTACTACCCCGGCCTGGCCGACCACCCGCAGCACGCGCTGGCGAAGCAGCAGATGTACGGCTTCGGTGCGCTCATCTCCTTCGAGATGGGCTCGTACGACAACGCCAAGAAGTTTCTCGACCGGGTACGCCTCTGCTCCCTCGGCGAATCGCTCGGCGGCGTGGAGACGCTCATCTCCCACCCCGAGACGATGACTCACGCCTCGGTTCCCGTCGAGGAGCGGAAGCGTCTCGGCATCACCCCGGGCCTCGTGCGCATCTCTGTCGGCGTGGAGGACATCGAGGACCTGATCGCGGATCTCGAGAATGCCTTCGACGGGGTGTGAGGGGGAGAGGGAAGGGCGAAGGGCGAAGGGAAGCGTGGCGTTTTCGCCAGACTGATGGCGCTCGACGTTTACCGATAAGCGACTTCGAAGCAGCCATTGGACGTTTTCACGCGGAGGCGCTGAGGTCGCGGAGGTTCGGTTTCCTTCTCCTCGTCTCTCCGCGACTCCGCGTGAGCGATTCTGAGCGGGAGCCTCTCAAGTTCGAGATCAAGAATCCGAGCCCTCCGGCAGCCGCTCTGCCCTAAACTCACGGGCGTGGATGTGTCCGACGCATTGCCCGGCGCCGATCTGATTCGGGAGGGTTTGCGTGACCTCGAGGCAGGAGTCGAGTCGATTCCCGCGCTTCTCGTTCTGGTCGGTGCGCCACGGCTGCGGAGCCTTGGATTCGACGTGCCTGACGACACGCCGTACTTCCCCGAGGATCGGCTGTACGAGCGATTGGCCGCCGTTCACGGCGATGCGGCGCATTCGCAGTACAACGCACTGATCCGCAAGCTCGTCAGCTTCGAACGGGCGGCAGGATGCGTGAAGCCGTAACAGGACCGCGGCTGCACGAGCTCATGCGGGCCATGGCCGTGGAGGCGCGAGAGCCTGGCCGTATCTACCTTACCGGCGGTGCCAGCGCCGTTCTCCGCGGCTGGCGGGACAGCACGGTGGACGTGGACCTCACCATCGTGCCGGAGAACGATCGCATCCTGCGGGCGATCCCCGACTTAAAGGAACGGCTTCACGTCAACGTGGAGCTCGCCTCGCCCGCTGATTTCGTTCCGCCACTTCCGGGATGGGAGGAGCGCAGTCCTTTCATCGCCCAGGAGCGTTCGATCGCCTTCCATCACTTCGATTTCTACACGCAGTGCCTCTCGAAGCTGGAGCGTGGACATCGCAAGGACCAGGCAGACGTCGAAGCGATGGTTCGCGACGGTCTGGTCGATCCCGATCGCCTGCGCGAGCTCTTCACACAAATAGAGGAGTCGCTGTATCGGTACCCGGCAGTCGATGCCGCAGCGCTTCGCCGCATCGTCGAATCCTTCGAGGCCTGACTCTTTTCGCCCTCGCTCCGGCGCCCTACGCCCTTTCCCTCGCGGGCTTCACCCTTAGAATGCACCGCACATGCTCCCGGTGGCGCTGCTGTTCCTCGCCTACCTGATCGGGTCGATCCCGTTCAGCTTTCTCGTCGTGAAGCTCTTCGCGGGGGCGGACATCCGCCAGCACGGGAGCCGGAACGTGGGGGCGACCAACGTGGCCCGCACGTTCGGCAAGCTGCCGGGCATCCTGGCCTTGCTGCTCGACATCGCCAAGGGCTATGGGGCGGTCCTGGCAGCGCAGTGGATCTTCACCATCCGCGAGTGGCCGTTCCAGGCCGGCTATCGCGCCATCTCGTTCCAGCAGCCGGCCTTCTGGATCGGACTGGCGGCGCTCGTGGCCATCATCGGGCACATGTTTCCCGTCTGGTTGCGCTTCCACGGCGGGAAGGGCGTGGCCACGGCCACCGGCGCGTTCCTGGCCATGAAGCCGCTGGTCGTGGCCGGTGGTGTGCTGGTTTTCATTCTCGTCCTCCTGACCACCCGCTTCGTCTCGCTTTCGTCGATGCTGAGCGCGGCGTCCATCCCGCTCTTCTTCCGCTACTTCGCGCATGCCCCGTTCTGGACGGATGTCTGCAGCATCGCCATCGCCATCCTGGTCATCGCCAAGCATCACTCGAACATCGCGCGGCTGGCCCAGGGAACCGAGCGGCGAATGGGAGAACGGAAGGAAGACTCCCGATGAGAATCTCCGTGATCGGTGCCGGCTCGTTCGGCACGGCGATGGCGGTCATCAGTGCGCGCTCCGGCAACGACGTCCTGCTGTGGGCACATGACCCGAAGGTGGCCGAGACCCTGGCCCGCGAGCGGCGCAACGCCGTCTACCTTCCGAACGTCGAGCTGGACCCGGCCATCCGGGTCACCAACTCGCTGGCCGAGGCGGCGGCGTTCGGCGAGACGTTCTTCATGGTGGTGCCAAGCCATCACTACCGGCGCGTGCTCGGCGAGCTCGCACAGCACACTGCCTCTCCGGTCGACGTCGTCAGCGGCACGAAAGGCATCGAGAACGACACGTTGCAGCGGATGTCCGAGGTCTCGGCGGCGGTGCTCGGCGACAAGCTGGGAGCGTTCAGCGTCCTTTCCGGCCCGACGTTCGCCCTCGAGACCGCTCGCGGCGATCCGACGGTGGCCGTCGTCGCCTCCTCGGACGCCGCCTTTGCCGAGAGAGTGCAGACCGCGCTGTCACACGCCTCGTTCCGGCTCTACCGCTCGAGCGACGTCGTCGGCGTCGAGCTGGCCGGCTCGCTGAAGAACGTCATCGCCATCGCCGCCGGCGTGCTGGAAGGGCTTGGGCTCGGGTTCAATACGAACGCGGCCCTAGTCACGCGCGGCCTCCACGAGATCACCCGCCTCGGGGTGGTGCTCGGCGGCAAGCCGGAGACCTTTGCCGGACTGGCGGGCATGGGCGATCTCGTCCTCACCTGCACCGGGTCGCTCTCGCGCAACCGCAGCGTGGGCGTGGCCCTCGGCAAGGGAAAGAAGATCGCCGAGATCCTCAACGAGACGCGCCTCGTCGCGGAGGGGGTCAAGACCTCGAAGTCGGCTCGAGCGCTGGCGGAGAAGCACGGCATCGAAATGCCGATCACCGTGGAGATGACGCGGGTCTTGTACGAGGAGGAACTGGCCTACGCGGCCATTCAGCGCCTCATGACGCGCTCGCTGAAGGCGGAAGCGGCACGGTAGAAACATTTCGCGATTGGAGTCCGGCGATGACGGCCGGCACGCCGTAGCAGATGACGTAAGCCGCCGCCTTCGGTGCCCCGGCGTAGAGCAGATACGACGCCGGCGCGCAGACCGCCAGCCAGAGCCATCGCCGGTCGATGGCCAGGGGCACGGTCACCAGCCAGTACCAGGGGTGAACCGCCGGGGAGCAGAGCAGCAGGGCGCTGATCGACGCCACGGGATCGCGCCGCCATCGGGCGATGAGCAGGAGGGCGATACAGCCCAGCGCCGCCCGGGTGAGGAAGTCCGCGTAGAGGTGGAAGTAGACGAAGTGCGCGACCGGCTCGAGGTGCAGCGGGTCCTTGATGGCGGTGAAGACGTTCTTCAGGTGGGGGGCAAGGTCGAGCCGGTCGATGGCAAAGAAGAGTGCGTCATACGCCGGTGAGTTGAAGACCCAGCGGGTCGCGTAGTCCCGCATCCCCGGCATCAGGGGGCCGGTCATGAGAAACGGAATGATCGGAAGGAGCAGTACGAGAGCGAACGCGCCGAGGAACTTCCAGCGTTTCCCAGACCAGAGGAGCAGAGCCGGGAAGGCTGCGACGGGGATGACCTTCATGCCCACGGCGGCGGCGAAGGCGGCACCGGAGCGACGTTGCCAGGCCAGGAGGAGCAGCAGCGCCGCGGCGACCTCCACGTGGCCGCTCCACGCTCCCTCGAAGAGCAGCGGGGGGAAGGTGGCCAGGGCGAACGCCTGCTCGCGGAGGAGCAACATCGTCGCGATCTCGCAGCCGAGGAGCAGCAGGCGCCACAGGGTCAGCCGGTGCACCACGGCGAATAGCAGCTCGGCATGCGGCGGATAGATGGTCGGGATCTCGGGATGGTTCACCCGCGGATCGTTCGGCAGCACCGTGTAGGGATTGACACCGGACGCGAGCGTGCGGCCGTCGAAGAGATAGCGCCAGACGTCGCCGGATAGTTGCGGTGCGGCGAAGAGGAACACCAGGCGCAGCGCGACGCCGGCCGCGAGGGCGACGTGCAGCGGCACGTGGGCGCGGCGTAACACGAGCCAGAGCAGCACCGTCGCCGCGTAGGCCGCGACGAAGGCCACGAAGCCGAAGCGAGCAGTAAGCCACGGCACGGCAGCCGCCGTGGCCGCGAGTACAATCAGCGCCACTCCATGGCGCGGCTCGATGCCCTTCTGCTGATCGCGTACTACCTCGCCCTCGGCATCCTCGCGATCTACAGCGTTCATCGGCTCTATCTTGTCAGATTGCGCCGCACGCACGACGGGCCGCGTCCCCCGCTCGCGGAGCCCCAGACGTGGCCGTCTGTGACTGTGCAACTCCCGCTCTTCAACGAACCGAACGTGGCCGCACGCCTCATCGACGCCGTGGCCGCGATCGACTACGCCGGACCCTTCGACATCCAGGTTCTCGACGACTCGAACGACGTCACCACAACCATCGTCGCCGGGCGCGTCACGTTCTGGCGCGGGAAGGGGGTCGCCATCGCCCACCACCGCCGTGGAACGCGCGACGGGTACAAGGCCGGCGCCCTCGCCTACGGGCTGGCAAGGAGCGACAGCCGGCTCTTCGCCGTCTTCGACGCAGACTTCGTCCCCCCGCCGGACATCCTCACGAAGATGGTTCCGCACTTTGAGTTGACGGACGATCGCGCCGGCCGGAGTGCGCTGGATGCGGCCGGCGGTTCGGAGATGCATGCGGCTGGTCACGCAGGTGCGAGAAGGCACCGGGAGGACACCCTCTCCCACCGGGAGAGGGTCGCCGCGGAGCGCGCATCTCCATGCGCTGAATCGTCGGCAGGTCGTCAGCGCAGCGGCGGGGTGAGGGGTCAAGGCTTTCATGGGGCTTCAGGCGACGGTCGTTCCACGGCTATGTTGCGTTGGTTCAACATCGTGCGTGGCAACCGAAGGAGGCGGCCCCTCACCCCGGCACTTTCGCGCTGGTTGCGGCGAAGTCGATTCACGGTGATCCGAATCGCGCGCTCAAGTGCCGACCCTCTCCCGCGGGGAGAGGGTGGTGCCGGTTCGCGCCACCTGTGTCTGCTACGTTCGAGCGCCACCCGCGCCGTTTTCAGAGCAGAGGGTCGCCGCGACGCGCGTATGGCATCAGCTGTGGAGGCGGTGCCGGCTGAGAAGAACGGGAACGCCCCGCACCCCGCCCCCGCCGCGCGGCCGCCGGTAGGCATGGTGCAGGCGCGCTGGACGCACCTGAATCGCGAGCACTCGCTGCTCACGCGGGTGCAGGCCATCTACCTCGATGCGCACTTCACCGTCGAGTCGGCGGCGCGCAACTTCGGAGGGCGGTTCTTCAATTTCAACGGAACGGCCGGCATCTGGCGGCGTGAGGCCATCGACGACGCCGGCGGGTGGTCGGCGTCGACGCTGACGGAGGACCTTGACCTGTCGTACCGCGCCCAGCTCGCCGGATGGAGGTTCGTCTTCCTTCCCGACGTCGAAGTGCTGGCCGAGTTGCCTGAGGCACTGAACGGGTTTCAGGAGCAACAGCACCGCTGGGCCAAGGGCTCGATCCAGACAGCGCGCAAGCTCCTCCCGCGCATCCTCGGCGGGACCCAGCCGGCGCGCGTCAAGGCGGAGGCCTTCTTCCACCTGACGAACAACTCGGCGTACCTGCTCACGCTCGTCCTGGCACTGCTCATTGTGCCCGCCATCGTCGTCCGGCAGCGCCTGGGCATCCTCTGGACGATGTCGATCGACGTCGTACTCTTCTTCGCATCGACCGGCTCGGTGCTCCGCTTCTACATCGAAGGACAGCGCCGCGCCGGGCGCACGCGGCCGACCGCGCGCGAGCTTCTGGCGGTGATCCCCATCGGCATCGGGATCTCCATCCGCAACTCCGCGGCGGTCATCGAGGGCCTGTTCGAGCGGGGTGGCCACTTCCGGCGAACGCCGAAGAGCGGCGACCGCGGGCGGGCCGTACCGGAGGGGCGGCCGCGCCTTCCCATTGCCGAGCTCGTTCTTGCCTCATTCTTCGTCACCGCCTTCACGGCGTTTGCCGGCGCCCGCCAGTGGATCGCGTTGCCGTTCCTCATGCTCTTCACCGGCGGCTTTCTGTACGTCGCCGCTGCCGGGCTCATCGAGCGCTTCACATTCCAGACACGAATGTGAGCCCGGGCACGGGTGTAGTTCTTTTTTTCGTTAAGATCAGTGCGTGGTCATGCACCGCCAAAACCTCGGCGACATGCTCCTCGCCGCCAACCTCATCGACGAGGTCCAGATGCAGATCGCCCTCGTCGAGCAGAAGGAGACCGGCAAGCGCTTCGGCTCGACCCTGGTCGACCTGCAGTTCATCGACGAGAACGTGCTGGCGGCCTTCCTCTCCAAGCAGATCGACGTTCCCTGCATCAGCCTTCTGCGCATCGACATCCCGAAGAAGGTGCAGCGCAAGTTCACGCGCGAGCTGGCCGTGGCCTGTCAGGCCATCCCGGTGCGCATCGACGACGGAGGCCGCCTCGAAGTGGCCATGGTCGATCCGACGGACATCGAGATCCTCACCCGGATGGAGGGTCTCGTCTCGATGACGGTCGTGCCGCTCATCGCCCCGGAAAGCTCGATCATGGCCATGATCGAGAAGTTCTATCCGGAAGAGATCGACGGCGACGACACCAATGCCGCCCGCCGCCAGGCCGATCCGGGAAAGCAGTCCGTGCCGGCCGATCCGATCTTCTGGGACATCATCGAGGAGCTGGACAGCGCTGATCTGGACCGGCGCCTCACCCGCATCGAGCAGAGCCTCGATCGGATCTGGACCCTGCTGGAGAAGGTCCTGCGCACGCTGGAGATGCCCGAGCGCCGCTGAGCGCGCGGATCACAGCGGCGGCTTCTGCGTCGTTACCTTCTCCGGCCCGGTGGTCGTGGTGGTCGTCGTCTGTTGCTGCGACTGCGCGGCCTGCTGCAGGCGGCGCTCCACCGCGGCCGGATCATCGTTACCGTCGAGGATGTTGTCGTCCATGCCCGCGTTGGCACGCTCCAATCGCTTGCGCTGGTCCTCTTCCGCCTTCTTCTTTTCCTTGTCGGCGATGGCCTTTCGCTCCGCGTCGGCAGCGGCGACCATCTCCTCCACCGTCTTGCCGATGTCGCCGGGCGGCGTGGGAGGGAGAGCGGCCGGATTGCTGCTGCCGGTGGTGATGTGGCCTCCGCTCCGGGCCAGGTTGTCGTTGTTGATGGAAATCTTCGACTTCTTGTTGCCGCGCGCGGCATTGGTGCGTGCGGCGGCGGCGGCGAGAGAGGCGGGGGCCGGCTGCGTCCCGGGAGCGGCGGCGAGGGTCGTCGTGGTCGCCTGCCTGGCAGGGGCCGGCGCGGGGGTAGCCGTCGTTGCAGCGGTGGTGGTGGCAGGCGCGGCAGTCGTGGTCTGCTGCGCCGGCGCGGGCTGGTCCGCGGGCGCCGCGGCGAGGGACCACGTCATCAAGAGAGCGGCTGCCGCAAGGGCGGGCGATTTCATCAGGGGCCTCCGTGTCCATTCAATGTTACGCTTCGCCGCGAAATTTCTCTCCAGCCTCGGCTTTTGCGACCCGAATCTTGCAATCCCGCCCACTGAATGTCGGCTGAGCTTCTCCTCCACAAGTTCGGCTACCTGGCCGTCTTCATCGGAACCTTCCTGGAAGGGGAGACGATCCTCGTCATGGCCGGCTTCTTCGCGCAGCGCGGCTATCTCTTCCTCCCCTTTGTCGCGCTCGCTGCCTGCCTCGGCGCCTACATCGGCCACGTCTTCTGGTTCTGGCTCGGCCGCACGCAGGGGGTCAAGCTGCTCGACCGGTTCCCGAAGATGAAGCGCCACTTCGGCCGCGGCATCCGTCTCTTCGAGCGCTACGGGGCGCCGGCCATCTTCATCACCCAGTGGCTCTACGGTCTCCGCATCACGTGCGCGGTCATCATCGGCACGTCGAAGATCTCAACCAGCAAGTTCCTCATTTACGAGGCAATCACCTGCGTGGTCTGGGCGGCCATCATTTCCGCCGCCGGCTTCTTCTTCGGCCAGGCCGTGGAGAAGATCCTCGGCCGCGCCGCACACATCGAGAAATGGGGACTCTTCGCGCTCGTCCTCATCGGGCTCAGCGTCTGGGGCTACCACCAGTGGAAAGACCGTCGCGAGGCGAGCTCGGAAGAGTAGAGCCCTTCCCTCAGTGCGCCGTCGCCAGGGTGTCCTGCGGTGCGAACTGCACCTCCGTCCACTTCCCGTCGACGTTCGCCATCAGCGTGCCGACCACACGCCCTTTTCCCGTGCTCACGATGCGGATGGCGAGATCGGAGCCGCGCACGAGCTTCGACGCGGGCGCCAGGACCTGGATGGGCTGGCCGTTGGTGTCGGTGGTCATGGTCCACGTCGGCCGATGCTGCGCCGAGAGGGCCACTGCCGAAAGCAGGACACCGGCGACGATACCGAAGAGAAAGATCGCGAGAGACCGCACCTTGAACATCGAGAATCTCCTTCCGCTTTGAATAGTAGACGCTCGAGCGGTGCTTGCGGTTCCCCTGTGGTGGATGCGGCGCGTCAGAAGCGCCCGGACGACGTCACGAACCCCTGTTGCGCCTCGTAGGTCGAGGCGCGGTAGTTCGACATCAACAGCAGGCGTGTCATGACCTTCCGGGCCTTGGCCGGTCCGACCATCTTCACTTCGAACCCGGCCGGGAAATGCGGAAAGTTCGTATCGGCCACGGCGTAAGCGAACACGGGGAGGCGGAGGGGGAAGGGCTTGACCGGCTTATCGGGCGCAAAGGCGATGGAGTAGTCCATCTTCCCGGAGATGCGTCCGCCGAGGAGCTCGGGAAAGAGGCTCTTCGTGGTGTTGATGTTGATCTTCGGAGTCTTGAGCGGCGCGGCGAAGGCTCCTGCCTTGGCAATGTTGAGATCGTAGAAGGCCTGGGTCACGGGCTGGGTGGTATCCCCCGCCGTGTCGCTATTGGCGGCGATGACCTTCGGGGGCACGACCTGGCGCTGGGCATGCGTCAGGGTACTGAGCTGGAAGTAGTCCGCATATTCGACGCTCGTGCTCTCCACCAGGTCGAGCGTGATGCCGGTGCCGCCGAAGCTGCGCTTGGCGTTCGGCGAGAGAAAGAAGTACTCGAAGCGGTAGCGGTCGATGAGCATCTCCACGTCGGGCGTCTTGGGGTTGTTGTCGTCGTCGTAGAAGACCGACAGCGGGGAGAGTTGCCGGGCGATGAGGAGCGAGTTGCCGGTCAGGCGGTTCGAGCCGTTCCCCGTGTCCGGCTCGATCGTCGTCGTGGTGCTGTCGATGATGGGCAGGAGCGTATCCGCCCAGACCGGCTGGGCCGGCGGAAGCTGCAGCGCCGAGCGGTAGCCGGCGCCGGTGGCATCCTCCTGGAAGGCCGTGCGCGTCTGCAGGATCTCGGTCTGGATGGTATTCACCCCGCGCTCGGTCATGATCGTCAGGTCGTTGTGACTCTCGTTGAACAGCGTGAGATGCAGCGTCCTCTCGATCATCGAGTAGACGATAATCATCAGCCCCGAGAAGATGATCAGCGTCACCAGGATCTCGGGAAGGGACATGCCGCGTTGCGCGCGTCGCCGTCTTGCTGTCATGGCTTACCTCTTGAGGAAGACGCGGTACTGGTGGAACGAGTAGTGGAGGGGAATGGTGTCGCGGTAGGCCTCCACGCGCACGACGTAGTTGCCTTTGGGGAACGTGGCCGCGGGCACGCTCCACGCGTAGGAGGACAGCGTGGTCAGGTAATTCGGATCGGTGGGTTTCACGCCCGGTGTGGCCGGCGTGCCGTCGAACATGGACAGCCAGGACTTGCCGTTGTCTCGGCTGTACATGAGCACGTAGCTGACCGTGGTGTCCTCGGCGAACGTATTGCTGTAGGCCGGGGTATACGGGAGGCCGTCCCAGCGCAGCCATTGCGTCGTCCAGGCCACGCTCAGCGAAGAGATGTTGTCCGTATTGGTCGAGTCGTTCGGCGACGTGATCGAGACGCGCGGCAGCTCACGGACGCGCGAGTCGTCCGGCTTGTTGGCGGCGTTCTTCAACAGGCCCCCGGCCATGTAGCTCTGCACCAGGCTGAGGAACGACCAGCGGGCGATGAACGACACGCCTGACTCGCCGGTGGGCGACAGGCCGTTGACCACCACGAAGGCGGCATCATTGCCGTCTTTCGCCGCCAGCAGGGAGCTCGACTGGATGTTCGTCGAGTGCTTGTAGTAGTGCGCCAGCGCCGTCAGGGTCATGGTGTTGCCATAGACCGGCTGCAGGAAGTGGTCGGGGTTCATCGTCGTGTCGTTGATGTTGACGTCGAATGGCCGCGCGCTGGGGATGGTGTCCGCCAGGGGGAAGTTGTACGTCGACCGGATGTCCTTGCCGTCCGTGTCGATGTTGCTGTCGGTGCCGTCCTGGTAGCGGTGGTGGAAGGTCGACTTCGACGAGCCGCTCCAGAAGAAGGTCGTGCTCCCCTGGGCGTTGGTGCGGCGCACGGCGTCGGTGAGGTCCGTACCGAAGGGAAGGTTGGAGGTGATGTTGCCGCGCAGCGCGCGGGAGTATTTGCCGGCACCCGTCCCCGTCGGCAGGTTACCGGTGGTCGACCAGGTGGCCCACTGGGAGTCGGGAGCCAGCTCTCCCAGCCAGGAGAGCGACCACCAGTAATTCGCGGCCGTGGAGTTGTCGCGGATGTACTTCACGCCGCCCGGGATGGTGTTGATGGTGGCATTGGTGATCGACTGTTCGTAACGGGTGTTGGTCGTTCCGTCGAACGGCTTCGAAGACACCGGGATACTGTTGGCGAAACCGTTCGCGCTGTCGTAGCCGATTTCGTTCCCGATGCCGACGTAGTAGTAAGAGAAGCCGGTCATCGTGGTGTAGACGGAATGCGAGCGCACCACGGCCTGCCGGAGGACCTGGAACATGCGGTGGATGTCGATCTCCAGCGTGCCGTTCCCGGTGTCCCAGCCGTCGTTGTCGTTGGTCGAGTCGGCGGCGTTGTTCTTGACGCCGTAGTAGTTGCCGCTGCCGGCCGGCGCGTCATAAGACCAGCCCGGCCAGGAGGCGATGTTGTTGCCGGCAGCCGAGTCGAAGTCCTCGAAATAGCGGTTGTAGCCCATGCCCAACTGATTGGCGCGGGCGCGGCCCGAGCCGAGGTGCGGCATCTTCACGTCGGCATACGGGCAGTGGCGCGGATCGCCCAGGAACTGGAAGCGCTCCGTGACCGGCATGTTGGGGTCATTCGTGGCATCGCCGTAGAGCCATGTGTCCGTGCCGCGCCAGGCGTAGGTGCGGGAGAGGTTCGTCGGCGCGTTGCCCGGCGGCGGATAGACCGTTCCGGTGGTGATGTCCGAGCCGATGCGGGTCTCGATGGTGAGCATGGCATTGGCGGGTAACTGTGCGGACGGAATCTGGATGATCCAGCGGGCCGTGTTCTTCTCGACGTCGCCGGCGGTGGAGAGGTCGGTCTGGAACGGATTGGGAGGTGCGCCCCCGGTGAGGTCCTCGACCGGCGCGGGGATGTACTCCAGCCCGTACAACTGCCGGGTCGTATTCAGTCCCCCCTGCTTGCAGGGCTTCGTGTTGTCGTCGGTGACGCACGGCGCCTTCAGGGGCGAGTTGTAGAGGCTGAAGATCGTGTCGCCGCCGGCGATCGTCCACGACCACCACATCTTGTTCGCGCCGGACGTCGTCGAAGCGAGCTGGTCGGTGTACGGATCGGGGCTGCCGTTACCGTCGAAATCGACGCCTCCCGTCACGGCCACGACACTGTTGGGAGTGGGGGCCAGCGTCACGCCCTTCACCGTGACGGTGATGGGGGTCGAGCCGGCTACGCCCTTGCCCAGCCAGTCCGGCACGGTGGCCGGGTTGGGGGCATTGTGGTACGAGTAGACGCGCAGCGAGACGTTGTCCGTGTTCGCGTAGTGCAGGTTGTCGGGGTGCGTGACGACGCGGATGTTGGCGTACTTGGACGGGTCCTTCGCCGCGTCGGAGTAATTGCGAACGGGCGGGAACGGGAACAGCTCGCCGTGCAGGTTGATGACCATGGCGTTGCGGTATTTGTTCGGATGCATGTACATGTCATCGAGCAGGAGGCGCAGGGTGGGCTCCGTCTTCGACTCCAGGCCCACGGCCACGCGGGCATTGAAGAGGTTCAGCTCGTCCTGGTAGCGCATGCCGTTGTTGTACTGATCGGCGAGCGAGTACGGGAGCTGGTTCTCCTTGACGTCATAGCCGTTGGTGACGCTGCCGTCGACGTTGACGCGGCCGGTGAAGAAATCGGGCGGGTAGTAATTGTCGACCGCGGAGCCGCTGGGCATCATGCCGGGATAGAAATAGACCGAGTCGATGGGCTGATTGGAGTCGGCGGCCTTGTTGACATACGGCGTGTAATACGGATCGCGCCCGTACGAAAGCTTGCGGATCCAGTGGCGGCGGAACTGCAGTCCGGGCTGGCGGGACTCCAGGTCGTTCATGGCGCTTTCGACGTACGGGACGATGTTCTGCATGTACAGCCACCATCCCGGGATGTTCTCGATGGCCACGAGATAAATGTCGTAGACCTGCGTCGGCGGCGTGTTCTGTCCGATGGTGCTCAGGACGCTGGCCACCTCGGCGAGCAGGCGCGGACCGCCGTCCAGGTTGACGAAAACCTTCACGTTTACGATGCGCAGGTCGCTGGCGCCGGGAACCTTCTGCACCGTCACGCGGCGCTCGTAGAGCCACTTGTTGTTGCCGATGAACGTGTTGCCGCTGAGGGTGACGCTCGGATCGGTGACGCTCTTGTCCGTGGTGAGCACAGGCTGGTTCACCACGCCGTCATCGTAGGCGTCGAGCATGTTGATGTTCGTCGCGTCCTGCGTCTGGACGAGCGCCCGCAGCTCCTCCAGCATGGAAATGGCCTTCTGTGTGGCGAACTGCTTGTTGATGTTGTCCTGCGTGGCCCGGTAGGACGTGTTGACCAGCCGCATCGAGAACGCGATCGTCATGCCGATGATGGCCAGGGCTACGACCGCTTCTGCCAGGGACATTCCTCGTTGAAGTCTGCGCATGGCTGCTCCCCTCATGGAACCCACGGTGTGCGGCTGAAGTGATAGTTGCCCATCTGCAACTTCACCTGGTCGAGAATGCCGGAGTCGTAATCGATCTCGGAGACGTCGGAGCCGCCGGTCAACTGGACGTTTCCGTTGACCACCACCGCGCCGCTGATCTGCGTCGGCGGCGACATGACCAGATCGCCGCCCACCCAGACCACGCCGTCATAAAACGTGTTCGACTGGGGATTGAGGATGAGGTTCCCCATGACGATCAGGATGCCGCTGCCGCTGAGACGCTTGGTGGGGTTGAAGTTCGCGTTGCCCTTGATGATCACCAGCGACATGGGCGGGAGGGGGTCGGGAAGCTGGCTTTCGTCGTCGACGACGAGGTCCGCCATGGCCGTCAGCTCCGGCGCCTCCGCCCCGAAGACCTTGTTCAAGGCGAAGGAGCCGGAGGTCGAGCTCAGGGCCGGATTGCCGGTGACCGTTCCCAGGAACTTCGGAGAAGTGCCCGTGCCGTAAGCGACGCCGATGCCTGTGCTGCCGCCGATGACGCGGCCGGCCTTGGCGATGTTCATCTTGCCGCTGTCCGCGCCGCTGAGCGCGGCGTTGGCCGGAAGCAACAGGCTCATTCGCTGCACTTCATTGCGCAGCGTGGCCTGGGTGATGATCGTATTGCCCCCCAGTCCCGGCCCCTGTGTACTGTCGTTCTGGATGTAGATGATCCCGTGCGAGGTGAGCTGCCAGATCGTCCCGGGCTGCGGTTTGCCGCGGCGCTGGCTGACGTCGAGCACCTCCGCCTTCCGCACTTCATAGCGCGCGAAGACCCGCGCCTGCCCCATCACTTCGTACGTGCGCACCAGTCCGATCTTCGGGTCCTCGGTTTCATTGATGGGAGGGACGTGGGGAGGGGTATGCGGGCAGACGCCGTTCGGATCGAGGTCCGGCGCAAACGTCGTCACGGGCTGCTGCTTCTGGTGGATATACCAGGACAGCGAATTGGTAAGGCCCGCCGAGGCCGCGTTCTCGGCCTGCCCCTGGTAGGCGAGCTGCCGCGCCACGAAGCGGCCCGACGTGGCCGTAATGGTCAGCGTCGTGAGGAGCAGCAGCAGCAACAGCGTCGCCGCAAACAGGACGAGAGCCAGGGCAATGCCGCGCTCTTTGCGGCCTGCTCTCCGCCGTCGCGTCCGACCTTTGGTTTTGTCCCCAGGGCACATAGGACACACCTCCACCGTTCGGTCCGAAAACCGCATCGATACTTTTCTTTTGTGCAAACCGTCTTTGCTGAAAACGGGTTGCCGGGACCCCCAGTGAATGACCGCCGGCGTCGACGAAACCGTTCAAACAAAAAAAGGGGCGTTACGCCCCTTTGTACGGTCTATGGACCGGCGGAATTGCGAACTGACTGTTTGCTGGCTCTCTAGTCGCTCCAAAAAGAAAAGGGGCGTTACGCCCCTTTGTTGGTCTCAAGACCCGGAAACTTTGACTAGTGTGTGTGTGATTCGCTACAAACTCGTATCTTATGGGTGCCCAACAGGCTAGGCGCACTCCGGAGCCGAGTCAAGTAATTAATCAATCAAAATATCGCAAGAATCGCGCAAAACTCACGCTTCGCTTTGACGATATTCTAACTCGGCCTGCGCGGCGGCCAGCCTGGCCACAGGCACGCGGTACGGGGAACACGAGACGTAGTTCAACCCGCACGTGCGGAAGAAGCGGATCGAGTCGGGATCGCCGCCATGTTCCCCACAGACGCCCACTTTCAGGCTTTCGTTGACGCTCCGGCCCCGCTCCGTGCCGAGTTTTACCAGTTGCCCGACACCCGTCTGGTCGATCGACTCGAAGGGATCCTTCGGCAGGATCTTCTTGTCGACGTACTCGGGCAGGAACGAGCCGGCGTCGTCACGCGAGTAGCCGAACGTCATCTGGGTGAGGTCGTTCGTCCCGAAGGAGAAAAACTGCGCCGTCTCCGCGAGCTGCTCGGCGATGAGCGCCGCGCGCGGAATCTCGATCATGGTGCCGACGAGAAACTTCACCTCGATGCCGCGCTCGCGGATGACCTCCGCCGCCACGCGACGGACCATGTCGCTGAGGATCTGCAGCTCCCGGGTCGTGCCGACCAGCGGAATCATGATCTCGGGATGGACGTCGACGCCGTCCTTCGTCACGTCGCAGGCCGCTTCGAAGATCGCCCGGACCTGCATCTCGTAGATCTCGGGGTAGGTGATGGCCAGCCGGCAGCCGCGGTGGCCGAGCATGGGGTTCGTCTCGTGAAGCTGCCCCACCTTGGCGCGCAGCTCCACGAAGCCCCATCCCATGTCGCGGGCCATCGCCGAGATCTGCCCCTCGGTGTGCGGCAGGAACTCATGGAGCGGCGGATCGAGGAGGCGGATGGTCACCGGCATGCCGGCCAGCTCGCGGAAGATGCCGTCGAAATCGCCGCGCTGGAACGGCAGGAGCTGATCGAGCGCCTTCCGGCGGCCCTCCTCGTTGCGCGCCAGGATCATCTCGCGCACGCGGAGGATGCGCTCCTCGGCGAAGAACATGTGCTCGGTGCGGCAGAGGCCGATGCCTGCCGCGCCGAAGAGGCGTGCCGTGCGCGCATCCGTCGGCGTGTCTGCGTTCGTGCGAACGCCCAGCGTGCGCAGCTCGTCCGCCCACGTCAGCAGCCGGTCGAAATTGCGGTACGTCTCCGACGCCTCCGCCTTCATCGAGCCTTCGATGAGAACCTGGATGACCTCGGACGGCTGCGTGTCGACCTTGCCGCCCATTACCTCGCCGGTCGAACCGTCGATCGACAGCCAGTCGCCTTCTTCCAGCGGTTCGTGTCCCTCGGCGCGCAGCTCGCCTTTCCCGTAGTCGACGCGCAGCGAGCCCGCGCCCACGATGCACGGGCGGCCCATGCCGCGCGCCACCACCGCCGCATGCGACGTCAGTCCGCCGCGGGTGGTGAGGATGCCCGCCGCGACGTGCATACCGACGATGTCCTCGGGGCTCGTCTCGATGCGCACCAGGATGACCTTGTCGTCCTTGGCCATCTCCACGGCCCGCTCGGCGCTGAAAGCGATGCGCCCGGCCGCCGCTCCCGGACCGGCCGGCAGGCCACGGCCGTACAGCCGTCCGCCCTTCAGCGCTTTCGCCTTCTGCTCTCCGTCGAAGATCGGGGCCAGGAGCTGCACGATCTGTCCCGCTTCCACGCGGCCCACCGCCTCGGTGTGGTCGATCAACCCTTCGTCCACCATGTCGCAGGCGATCTTCACCGCCGCGAATCCCGTCCGCTTGCCTGTGCGCGTCTGCAGGAGATAGAGCTTGCCGCTCTGGATGGTGAACTCGATGTCCTGCATGTCCCGGTAGTGATGTTCCAGCTTCCGGTACACGTCCACGAGCTGTGCGTAGACCTGGGGCATCGATGCTTCGAGCGACCGCTCCCCTTCCACGGCCTGCGCGTTCGAGATCGGCAGCGGCGTGCGGATGCCGGCCACGACGTCTTCTCCCTGCGCGTTCGGCAGGTACTCGCCGAAGAACTGCTTCGTGCCGATGGAGGGATTGCGGGTGAAGGCCACGCCCGTGGCGCAGTCGTCGCCCATGTTGCCGAACACCATCGACTGGACGTTGACGGCTGTGCCCCAGTCGTCGGGAATGCCGTTGAGCTTCCGGTAGGTGATGGCGCGGGCGTTGTTCCAGGAGTTGAAGACGGCGCCGATCGCGCCCCACAACTGCTCCTGCACATCCTGGGGAAAATCCTTGCCGCTCTTCTCGCGGACGATGCCTTTGTACGTCTCCACGAGCTCTTTCAGCGACGCGGCCGGAATCTCGGCATCGGTCTTCACCCCGGCCCGGTCGCGCAGGGCGAACAGCTCATGCTCGAAATGCTCGCGGTCGACCTCGAGGACGACATCCGAGTACATCTGGATGAAGCGGCGGTAGGAATCGAAGGCGAAGCGCGCGTCGGCGGAGCCGGCCAGGCCCTGGACGGTGGCGTCGTTCAGGCCGAGATTCAGGATCGTGTCCATCATGCCGGGCATGGAGGCGCGCGCACCGGAGCGGACGGAGACGAGCAGCGGCTTGGCGGCGTCGCCGAACGAGCGCCCGACCGAGGCCTCGACCCGGGCCAGGTTCGCGGCCACAGCGGCCTTCAGCTCCGGCGGATAGGTCTTGCCGTGCGCGTAGAAGTACGTGCAGACCTCGGTGGAGATGGTGAAGCCGGGCGGCACGGGAACGCCGATGTTCGTCATCTCGGCGAGGCCGGCACCCTTCCCGCCGAGGATCTCTTTCATCTTCGCGTTGCCCTCGGCGCTGCCCTCGCCGAAGTAGAAGACGTACTTGTGCATGGGATGTCAGATTATCTCTGAATCTCGAGGTCGACGCTGCTGTAAAGCTCGCGCATGGTCTGCGTGCAGACCACCTGACGGGGCTTGTCACTGCCAGCCGTGACCAGGTCCACGTTGGCCAGCTTGATCCCGTGGCGTGTCAGCTCGTTGCGGATCGCTTCGAGCGAGCGCTGGGCGCGGGCGTGGTTGGCGGCCGGCGTGGCCTCGCGAAACTCGTGCGAGACGAGGCGCAAGTGGCCCGGCGCCTTGGCGAGGATGTTGGCCAGGATGCGCAGGGCGTGATCGCTGGCGGCGTCGTCGAGCGAGCCGTCGCTGCGCCAGGCCAGGCCGAACAACGGCCAGCGGCCGGTCCGCCTCAGAAACGAGGCCGCGAACACTTCCGTGTCATCCGGCGGAACGGCCTCGCTGACCCGCTCGCCGAACCAGGCGTCGTCGTAGAAGAACGGGATCGGCTCTTCATGCCAGTCGAGGAAGCTGAGATGTTTGCCGTCGCGCGAGACCGTGGCCGCGGCATAGCCCGATTCGAGGCCGCGGATCCAGAGCAGGCGGATCATCCGGTCCTGGTCGGCTCCTCCCTCGAAGAAGTAAGGCTGCTTGTTCAGTTGCATCGCCCCGGCGACGTGGTTGCCGTACTGGGCGAACGTGGCCGTGTTCCCGTTGACCCGCCAGGTGCCGGCCAGATGCGGCGGCACCGGGTGCTCCAGCTCCTGCCCGCGGACGAGGAAGGAGCCGAGCTGCACCTGAGAATCGGGCACGAACCCGGAGAGCACGGTGACACGCAACCGGTCGGCCTCCACCGGCGGCACGACGAAGAACTGAGCGTTGGCGGTATCCTTCAGCGACACCGTGGCGATGGTCGCGAATGCGCCGTCGCCCTTCGCCGCCTCCACGCGGGCGTCGCGCAGCCGGAACGGCTTCTTCGCCGTGCTCCGGAAGCCCACCGAGTTGATGCGTGTGAGCACCGGCAGGCCGACGATGATGGACTGCGGCAGGTCATGGGCCGGTCCGATCCAGCCGCTGTCGGGATTTCCGTCGATGGCGTTCAGCGCCGACACGTCGAGCTTGTCCTCGGCCGTGCGGTCGATCAGGCATGCCCCGCTGGCGAGCGTGGCCAGGCTGGTCCGTTCGTCATGGTCGTCACCCGACGTCGGCATTTCTTCCGGGCGCTGGGCGTCGGAAGATCCCGGGGAAGAAGCGCCATGCTTTTCCTTTGGACAGGCAGTCAGCAGCAGGGCCGCGAGAAGGCAGACCGCAGACGTCCGGTACCTCACGCCTGATACTCGCTCCGGTTGACGACGATCTTCGTCACATCGGCGATCCGCCCCACTGCGTTGCCGACCTTGCGCAGCAGCGACATCCGGTTCTTCCGCACCGTCTCGTCCTCCACCATCACCATGACTTCGTCGAAGAACGCTTCCAGTTCCGGCGCCATGGCCGCGAACGACTGCAGGGCGTTGTTGTAGTCACGCTCGGCGATCATCTCGCCGATCTGCTCCGACACTGCATCCGCCAGGTCGTTCAGGCGCTTCTCCCGGTCCTCTTCCAGCCTGGCCGGGTTGACCGACGACGAGTCGTGGCCGGCGGTGATGTTGGCGATGCGCTTTGCCGAGTCGAGGATGGAGAGGAAGTTCGCCTCGTCGCGCACGCGCTTGAGAGCCGTGATGCGGTCGACCAGGTCCGTGAGCGACCCGGCCCAGCCGGCCTCCATCGCCGCGGCGATCTCGTCGTAGGCGAAGCCGTACGCCGACGTCTCCAGGATCGTCTTCACGCGGTCGGCAAAGAAGGTAATGAGGAGTTGCCGGGTTGCCGCATCGCACGGCTGCCGGGTCGCTCCGATCTCGATCAGCCTGTCGATGCCGATCTTCACCTGGCGCTTGTCCCGGTTGAGGAGGATCTGCACCACGCCCTGCGCCGCGCGGCGGAGGGCGAAGGGGTCCTTCGAACCGGTGGGAACCGCTCCGATGCGGAAGAATCCGATCAACGTGTCGATGCGATCGGCCAGGGAGACGATGGCGCCGGTGATCCCGCGGGGCAGCGGATCCTCGGCATTGACGGGGAGATAGTGGTCGTAGACCGCCTGCCACACCTCCTCGGCAAGCCCTTCTCCCGGCGAGTAAATGCCGCCGACTTTTCCCTGAAGCTCCGGTAACTCCTTCACCATCTCGGTGACGAGGTCGCTCTTGCAGAGCTCTCCCGCGGTGACGGCGGGCGTGCGATCGATGCCCAGCTCGTCGCTCAGGGCGCCGGCGATGTGCGCCACGCGCACGGCCTTCTCCGCATAGTTGCCCAGCTCCGCGTGAAACTGCAGGTGCGAGAGCTGCTCCGTGCGGCCGGCCAGTTTCGTCTTCCGGTCGACGTCGTAGAAGAACTTCGCGTCGGCGAAGCGGGCGTTCGTGACGAACGAGTTGCCGTAGGCCGCGTTGCCGTCCGGATCGCCCTCGTTGTCCAGCACCGCCAGGAAGGAGCTGGTCAGTTTCGCGGCCCCGTCGCGGATGGGGAGCTGCTTCTGGTGCACGCGCATGACCGTGACCAGGACTTCTTCCGGCAGCGCCAGATACTCGGGACGAAATTCGGCGCGCACGACGCCGGGATACTCGGTCAGGTACTGCCACTGCGCCCAGATCGAGGCGTCGACGGCCGCTTCGCCGCGAACCTCGTGCGCCAGCACACGGGCGCGCTCGGCCATGACATGCCGCCGGCGCACCGGATCGGCGACCACGCGCGACAGCTCGAGGTTCGTGACGTAGTCGTTGTAGGTCTTCCCTGCCTTGAAGGCATCGGGCGCCAGGGTGCGGTGCCCGACGGTCGTCTCGCCGGAGGCGACGCCGAAGATGGCCAGCGGCAGGTGCACGCCGTCGAAGATCGAGACGATGGAGTGGACCGGGCGGATGTAGGCGTGCTCGCCGATTCCCCAGCGCATCATCTTCGGCCAGCGGATGGCCTCGACGATCTGCGGGATGCGTTGTTGCAGCACGTCGGCAGTGGCACGCCCGGCGACCTTGCGCTGGACGCGGACGTAGTCGCCGCCCTCCAGCAGATCGCCGGGCGAGGCGTTGTTCTTCTTCAGGAAGCCGTTCAGCGCCGCCGTCGGATTGCCGCCGGCGTCGTAGGCTGCCTTGCGGGGCGGCCCCTTCACTTCCTCCTCGCGATCCGCTTCCTTCTGGGGAAGGCCGTTGAGGAGGATGACGATCCGGCGCGAGGTGGTGCTCACCCGCACGGGCTCAGGCGCCTCCGCCTTCAGCTCCTCGGCCAGCTTCGCCAGTTGCCCGGCCAGCGCAGCCTGCGCGCTGTCGTGCATCCAGGCCGGGATCTCTTCCGTCAGCAGCTCGAAGAAGTACTCGGCCATCAGCGCACCTCGCCCTGCGCGGCGGCGCCGGAGGCCAGCAGCGGGAAGCCCAGCTCGCGGCGCGATTCGAGGTACTGGTTGGCGCAGGCCACGGCCAGGTCGCGCACGCGCTTGATCACCGCCACGCGCTCGGTCACCGAAACGGCGCCGCGCGCATCGAGGGTGTTGAAGAGGTGCGAGCACTTCAACGTCCAGTCGTAGGCCGGCAGCACGAGCTTCTCCTCGAGGCAGTGCCGGGCCTCTTTCTCGTACTCGTCAAAGAGCTTCCAATGCAGCTCGATGCTGGCCACTTCGAAGTAGTACTTACTGAATTCGCGCTCTTCCTGCTGGCGCACCGGGGCGTAACGCACGCCGCCGCCCCACTCGATATCGAAGACCGAGGCGTGCCGGGAGAGGAACATGGTCAGGCGCTCCAGGCCGTAGGTGATCTCGGCCGAGACCGGCGCCAGGTCGATGCCGCCGGCCTGCTGGAAGTAGGTGAACTGGGTGACCTCCATGCCGTCGAGGAGGATCTGCCAGCCCACGCCCCACGCGCCGAGGGTCGGCGACTCCCAGTTGTCCTCCTCGAAGCGGATGTCGTGACGGGTCAGGTCGAGGCCGATGGCGCGCAGCGAGTCGAGATAGAGCTCCTGCACGTCGAGCGGCGACGGCTTGAGGATGACCTGAAACTGATAATGCTTGTAGAGCCGGAAGGGATTGTCGCCATAGCGTCCGTCCGCCGGACGGCGGGAAGGCTGCACGTAGGCGACATTCCACGGCTCGGGCCCGAGCACGCGCAGATAGGTGGACGGGTGCATCGTCCCGGCGCCCACTTCGAGGTCCATCGGGTATTCGAGCAGACAGCCGCGGTCCGACCAGAACTTCTGGAGGCTCAGGATCAACGATTGGAACGACAGGCGCGACATGGGGCCGCGATTCTAGCCGAAGATCCGGAGCCGGGTATGCGGACAGGTCCGTCGGGCGAGCGGGATGCGGCGAGCGGCGAGTTGGGCTGCTATTCGCCTTGCTTCAGCTTCCTCTCGTGTCCGTCGCTGTGAGTGGCGCTTGCGTGTCTGTCTGAGTTGGGGGCACCGAAGGTTCCGTCTTCTGCTTCGTCGGAGTCGTGCCCGTCGTCGTGTCTGGCGGTGGCTCGGTGGAGGTGTGCTCGCTTTCGGTCTCCGGCGGCCTAGTGGTGGTCCGCGCCGGAATGGTGGTCGTCCGCGGACGCGACCAGCGGATGCCCTCGGACGGCGTCGTGTAGGGCTGCTGTTGCTGCGGAAGGACGGTCACCCGCCGCGAGTCCTCGGTTGCCGGCACGGTTCCGCCGGCGGTCGTCGTCGCGGTGCCGGCGGTCTGGCCCGCCGGCAAGGTGAAATTCGTGGTGGTGTCGGCCGCCGTGGTTCCGGCGGTCGTGGTGCCCACGGGCGGTGGCGGCCTCTCACCCGGCGCGTTGATGGTCGAGGAGGCGCCGCTGGTCTGGCCCTCCTGGACGACGTCGTATTGCGGCTGGCCCCGCTGCAGATCGCTCTTGTGATGGCAACCGAGCCCGAGCGCCACCATCAGGGAAACGGCGAGGCAAAGGGCGAGAGAAGCGGCGGTCGGGGCAGTTCGATCGGTGGTCATTCCTGGCCATTTCAAATCGCACGTTATGTGCCACGATTGACCGATGAACGACGAAGCCGCCGTCCGCGCAAGTTTCACAAAACAAGAGCTCATGCGCCTGCTCGGGGCCTCGCTCGGACCGGTATCTCCGGGCGCGGCCGAGATCGTCCTTCCCTGGCGGCCCGAGCTGGGCCAGCAGGACGGCGTCCTCCACGCTGGCGCCGTTGCCAGCATCGCCGACGTTGCCTGCGGCTTGGCGGCACTGACGATGATGGAAGAAGGCGCCGGGGTCATGAGCGTCGAGTTCAAGCTCAACCTCATCGCCCCTGCCCGCGGCGAACGCTTCGTGGCGAGGGCTCGTGTCGTCCGTTCCGGCAGGACGTTGACGGTGACCACGGCAGACGTCTTCGCCGTTGACGGGAGCACGGAAACGGTCGTGGCTACGATGCTGGGGACGATGATTTCGCGCAGAGGGTGAGGAGTGGCAGCATTCAGCAACGGGAACCACCCGGAAAGTGTTGACGAAGCCGAGAACGACGTCGAGGCAGATCGAGCGGCGAGTCGCCGCCGGGTCCACCATTCGCCGATCCGTCGACTCGCGCTCCCCGGCTCGCGGGAGCGGTCCAGTCCGGCAGAGAACACAAGATATGAGGGCGGGGGGGCAAGCCAACGCCCGCTCCGGCCGGACATTCACGCCGTCGCGCCAGATATCAATGTCTGACGCCCAGACATGAATGGCTCCCGTCCAGACATGAATGGGTCCCATCCAGACAACGATGTCTGGCGCTCAGACATTAACGAGCGGCTGCCAGACATGAACGATCCGGCTGCAGACATCAATGTCTGCGCGCCAGACATGAATGTCAGGATTTTCCCCAGGGCAGGAAGAAATATGATTACGGCAACGCTGTTACGGGAAGTTCACAACTCTCACAGTTATTCGGCGTCAAAAACACGCGAATAAGCGCTCCGCAACTCCCGCTCACGTTGTTGTCGATCTCACGCAGAAACAGTTAGTTACCAGCAGTCTTGCGTTCGTGGTTTGTGGCGGTATGGACGGCGAGGTGGAATACCATCACAAGAAAGTTGAATCCAAAATGCGCGTTCCTACGCTTTTCTAATAGAGGGCAAACCGCCTTCGGCGAGAGCGGCGCACCGGCTTGCTTCAGAAGAACTGAACCTGGAACAACCCCCCGCCTGCCCCTGTTGAGCAAATCGTACCGATGTGGTACGGTTTCGCTCCTTTTTGGGTAGCCGAATGCTGAAAATCTCGAAGCTCACCGACTACGGCCTTCTTGCCTCCGTCTATCTCGCCCGCAAGCATGGGGAGGTGGTCTCGGCGCGCGAGATCGCCGGGTTTTACCAACTGCCGCTGCCGATGATCACCAAGGTGCTCAAGACGTTGCACCATGGAGGGGTCATCGAGTCGCAGCGCGGCGTCGGCGGCGGTTACTCGTTCACGAGTGAAGTCGAAACGGTCACGCTCGGGCACCTCATCGCCGTGCTGGAGGGGCCGTGGGACCTCGTCGAGTGCGAGACCCACGACGAGAGCGGCCACGCCCTCTGCGCCATCCGCAGGGCCTGCCCCTCACGGCGGTTCATGTACGGCATCAACCGGGCCATCAAGGGCGCCTTCGACCAGGTCACGCTCCACGACCTGATCCATGGGGCCATACCCTTCCCGCTCTTCGACAAGGCACGCCTCACCACCGGCGCGGAGGCACTGCAATGACGGACACCATCCAGGAAATCACCGCGCAGGAGTACAAGTACGGATTCGTCACCGACATCGAAGCCGATGTCGCTCCTCCCGGCCTCAATGACGACATCATTCGTCTCATCTCGTCCAAGAAGGAAGAGCCGGAGTGGCTGCTGGAGTGGCGCCTCAAGGCCTTCCATCACTGGCTGGAGATGAAGGGGCCGCCCTGGGAAAACGTCCAATACAAGGCCATAGACTACCAGGCCATCCGCTACTACTCGGCTCCGAAAAAGAAGAAGAAGCTAAACTCTCTCGATGAAGTCGACCCCGAGCTGCGCTCCACCTTCGAGAAGCTGGGCATCTCGCTGGAGGAGCAGAAGCGCCTCACCGGCGTGGCCGTCGACGCGGTGTTCGACTCCGTCTCCGTGGCCACCACCTTCCGCAACGAGCTGGCCAAACACGGCATCCTCTTCTGTTCGTTCTCCGAGGCCGTAAAGGAGCACCCGGAGCTGATGAGGAAGTACCTCGGCAGCGTCGTCCCGACCACCGACAACTTCTTCGCCGCGCTCAACTCGGCCGTCTTCAGCGACGGCTCGTTCTGCTACATCCCCAAGGGCGTCCGCTGCCCGATGGAGCTCTCCACCTACTTCCGCATCAACAGCGCCGGCACGGGACAGTTCGAGCGCACGCTGATCGTGGCGGATGAAGGGGCGTACGTCAGTTACCTCGAAGGCTGTACGGCCCCGATGCGCGACGAGAACCAGTTGCACGCCGCCGTCGTCGAGCTGGTGGCGCTCCCCGGCGCCACGATCAAGTACTCGACGGTGCAGAACTGGTATCCGGGAGACAGGAACGGGAAGGGCGGGATCTTCAACTTCGTCACCAAGCGCGGCAAGGCCTTCGACAACGCCAAGATCTCCTGGACGCAGGTGGAGACCGGCTCGGCCATCACCTGGAAGTATCCGAGCTG
>CAZYTO010000003.1:0-58715 GCA_964650405.1 uncultured Thermoanaerobaculia bacterium
AGCGCCACCACCCAAACCGGCGTGGGCCGGCCGCGCGGGGGACGGGCGGCGATCCACAGCAGAGCGGGGTAGAACGCCGTCGCGTTCGTCACCGGCCAGAGAAAGCGGACAGCGATCGGACCGGCGGAGGCGAAGAGGATCGCACCGACCGCGGCGCCGCGGCGGCCGAGGCGCTCTTCCCGCAGCCAGAGGTAGGCGAAGAAGAACGCCACGTTCAGCTTCAGGAAGATGATGCCGCTGTATACCCACGTCAGGGGCAGCAAGAGCGACGGGAGGGCGATGAGCGGGGAGAGAACGGCGGAGGCGGACGAGCCGAAGCCGGGGATGCCCGAGCCGACGAACGGGTTCCAGTGGAACGCGCCGGGCCGCGACTTCAGCAGGGACATGAGCGTGAGGTAGGACGTCGGCGGATCGTTGATCACCGAGTTCTGCACGTCCAGCGGCTTTACCGTCGTCCACGGATCGAAGTTCGCGAAGACGTCGTTCGGCGACACCACCCGCCCCATGAACAGCGTCGGGAAGAAGAAGACGAAGTGCCAGACCACCAGCGCGGCCAGGGCGGTCTTGTGCTTACGGAGCGTTCGCTTCACGCGATTGGAGTTTATCCGTTGTTCGTTGGTCGTTGGTCGTTGTTCGTTGTCCGTTGGTCGGGTATGGAACCGATCTCGGAAACGAACAACGGCACGAACAACGAATACGAACAACGACCAACGAACAACGGCTCATTCGTAGAACGCGACGATCCGCGCGTACAGCTTCTCCCCGATCGCGCTCTTTGCCTCGTGAGTGCCGCCGCCGATGTGTGGGGTGAGGATGAGCCGCGGGTCGTCCGGGAACGTCGTCGCCGGCGGCTCAGGGTCGAAGACGTCGAGTGCCAGCCCGGCAAGATGATGCGCCGCCAGGGCGTCCAGGGCGGCGCGCTGGTCGAGCGCTTCGCCGCGCGCGGCGTTCACGAGGAAGGAGCCTCGCTTCATCGCGGCCAGTTCGCGGGCGCCGATCATGCCGCGTGTCTCGGCGGTGAGTGGAACGTGAAGCGTGACGATGTCGCATTCGAGGATTTCGCCGAGCGATCCTGCCCGCACCGCGCCCCGCTCGGCGAAGTCGCCCTCGGAGAGATAGGGATCGAAGGCGCAGGGACGCATGCCGAATGCACCCGCCAGCCGTGCCACGCGCCGGCCCACCTCCCCGAGACCGATGATCCCGAGCCGGTAGAAGGCAAGCTCGTGCCGGGTCGCGGAATCCGCGCGATGCCAGCCTCCGGCCGCCACCTCCCGCGTGTACTGTGGCACGGTACGGGTCATGGCGATCATGCAGCCCAGGACCAGCTCCGCCACGGCATTCGCATTCGCGCCGGGGAGGTGGATCACGGCGACGCCGCGCTCCCGGGCGGCCTCGTGGTCGATGTTGTCGGTGCCGCTCGTCCCCTGCGCGATCAGCTTGAGCCGCGGCGCCGCTTCGATCACCCGCCGCGAGACCACGTTGTACGAGCGCGTGACGAGAACCTCCGCGCCGCCGGCAATCGCCGCCAGCTCGTCCTCCGTCGTCACCGGACGGTCCACGACCTCGAATCGGCCGTCCCGCTCCGCCGCGGCGCGGAAGGAAGGATCGACGTCGGCGGCAATGAGCAGGGTTCTCATCGGGTGCCAGAGTACTCGACACCCGTTGTTCGTTGTTCGTTGTTCGTAACTACCTTCGACACGAACAACGATCAACGAACAACGGACAACGAGACTGCCACTCCGCCGCGGACGACGAATCGCCCGCCGTGCAGGACGTCGCGGACGAGATTCACGCCGAAGTGGTAGACGAGGTGGAGGTAGGACGGAGCATCAAGCAGGACGAGATCGGCCCGTTTGCCGGCTTCGATGGAGCCCGTCTGGCCGGCCAGGCGCAGCGAATGCGCGCCGTTGAGCGTGGCGGCCGTGAGCGACTCCTCGACGGTCATCTTCATGCGCAGCGTGGCGAGCTGCAGGACCATGGGCATCGACTCCGTCATCGAGGATCCGGGGTTGCAGTCGGTGGAGAGGGACACGATCGCCCCCGCCTCGATCAGCCGCCGCGCCGGGGCGTAACGATCGGACATGAGGAAGAAGCTCGTGGCGGGCAGGAGATTGGCCACGGTGTCCGAGGCGGCCAGGGCGGCGATGCCGTCGTCGCTGATGTGCATGAGGTGATCGGCCGACGCCGCGTGTACCTCGGCAGCCAGCGATGCGCCGCGCGTATCGGAAAGCTCGTCGGCGTGCAGCCGCGGCACAAGGCCGGCCGCCGCGCCGGCCCGGAGCACGCGCTCTCCCTGTTCGTGCGAGAAAACACCACGCTCGACGAAGGCGTCGCAGAAGACAGCCAGCTTCTGATCGGCCACGGCCGGGAGAATCGACTCCACGATCTCGTCCACCCAGGCCCCGTCGCCGCGGCGCTCGGGCGGGAACTCATGCGCGGCCAGGCAGGTCGGGACGAGCGTCAGCGGAGCGCGGGATGCGGCCGCGCGCACGGCCCGCAACTGCTTCAGCTCATCCTCCAGGGTCAGCCCGTAGCCGCTCTTGGCCTCGGCGGTAGTCGTGCCATGACGAACCATCGTTCGCGCCCGGGCCAGGACGTTCTCCGTGAGCTCATCTTCCGAAGCGGCCCGCGTGGCACGAACGGTCGAGGCGATGCCTCCGCCGCTCGCTGCGATCGTTTCGTAGCTCTCCCCCTGCAGGCGCCGGTTGAACTCCGACTCGCGGAAGCCTGCGAACGGGATGTGCGTATGCGTGTCGACGAAACCCGGAAGCGCCGTGGCCCCATGGGCATCGAAGTCCTCGGTGATGGCCGTACGCAGCCCGGCCGGGATGTCCCGTTCCTCCCCCACGAAGGCGAAGCGGCCCTCGCGAATGACGATCACCCCGCCGTCGATGACCAGCAATGTCCGCATGGCCGCACCCCGCACCGCGCCTGCGCCCCGAGGCGTGGCGATCTGCGACAGATTGCGGATGAGGAGGGCCACCGACCGCAGAGTCTACCGTGTTCGACGAAGCGGCCGTGCCGACGTGCTGGGCGCCGAGTGCTGGGTGCCGAGTGCCGAGTCCTCCGCACTCGGCACTCAGATCGGAATCGATGGGAACACGCACGAGGCAGATCCCAAAACCACTCATGCCTTGTCACTCATGACTCATGCCCGCGGCCCGCAGCACTCGCCTTACGAGTTATTGGCCCGGAACATCGCCGTGATGGGTTGTTCGCCGGCCTCTTCCTCGGCGTCGAGGACGAGGAGGTGCTGGACGGTGTCGAGCGTTCCCTGCAGTTTGTTGCGGGCGGCGCGGCGCTCGATCTTCAAGTCCTGGATGGCGCGCTCCAGGTCGTGCACCCGCTGCATGGCCTGGGCCACGACGCGCTCGGAGAGGAGCTCGGCGTCTTTCACGATCAGCTCCGCCTCCTGCCGGGCGTTGGCCTTCAGCTCTTCGGACACGCGCTGTGCGGAGAGGAGCGTCTCCTTCAGGATGCGCTCGCGGGCCGTGTGCTCCCCGAGGTCCTCGCGCAGGGCATGATTCTCGCGCGTGACGCGGTCGACCTCGCGCAGCAGGTGCTCGATCTCTTCCGCGACGAGGTGCAGGTAGGCGCGGACTTCATCGCCGTCGTAGCCTTTGAAACCGCGCGAGAAGGTCTGCTTCTGGATATCGAGTGGCGTGAGACCTTGCATCGTCCCCTCCCAACACTTCCCAGCACTACTTGTGAAGTATAGCGGAGGAGGCCACCAGAACCATTTCCTGCAGGAAGTAGACGAGCAGCAGCACGATCAGCGGCGACCAGTCGATCCCAGCCGTGTTGAAGCGCCGAAGGAAGAGCTGGAAGGGACGGACGAACGGCCTGGCGAAGCGGGAACAGATCTCGTTGAGCTGCTCCAGGACGACATATGCGCCGCGGTTGCGCCAGCGGAACGACGAGTGCGATGCGAAGAACAACAGCCAGGAGAGGACCACCCAGGTGATGACGATCCACTTCACCACGTCGAGGATCATGTAGAGGAGATGGAAGAACGGACCGAGGAACGCCATCAGACCCGGCTCCCGAAGATGGCCCGTCCGACGCGCACGTGCGTCGCGCCCTCTTCCACTGCCGCTTCGAAGTCTTCGCTCATCCCCATGGACAGATACTCCACGCCCAAACCGTCGCGCAGGGCCCGCAATTCGCGGAAGTAGCGCCGGGCGTCCTCCACCGTGCCGGCCGGAGGGATGGCCATGAGACCCCGCAGGTGCAGCGAGGGCATGTCCGCGACGGCCTTGGCCAGTGCCCCCAGCTCGTTCCGGGCCGCGCCGCTCTTCTGCGTCTCGTCGCCGATGTTCACCTGCACGAGCACCTCCTGCCGCTTCCCCGCGCCGTCGGCGGCGCGGGCGATCTTCCCGGCCAGGTCGGCCGAATCCACGGTCTGGATGACGTCGAAGAGCCGCACTGCGTCCTTGGCCTTGTTCGACTGGAGGTGTCCGATGAGATGCCACTGTGCACTGCCGGCCACCAGCGGCTTCTTCTCGCGCGCCTCCGGGACCCGGTTCTCGCCGATGTCGGTGACGCCCGCGGCGATGGCTTCCTCGACGTAGGCCGCCGGAAAGACCTTCGTCACGGCGATGAGCGTGACCTCGTCCACGCTCCGTCCCGCGCGGGCGCAGGCGGCGGCGATGCGGGCGCGCACGCCGGCAACCCCGTCACGAATCGACACGGCGCCTCTCCACATGGCGGCCGTCGGCGCGGTCGACGGCCAGGTTCGCCAGCCGGTCCGCCTCCTTGTTTCCGGCGCGCAGGGTGTGGCGGATCGAAAAGCGGCGGAAGTGCCGGACCAGCATCTTGGCCCGCTGGAACAGGGGGATGAGGTTTGGATGCTTGACCCGGTACTTGCCGAGCATCTGCTGGACGAGCAGGAGCGAGTCGCTGACCACTTCCAGCTCCTCGGCTCCCTCTTTCTGCGCCGTGTCCAGGGCCTCCAGGAGGCCGGAGTACTCCGCGACGTTGTTGGTGGTCGTTCCGAGGTAGCCGGCAATCTCGATCACTTCCGAGTCGGAGCGAAGGACGACGCCATAGCCGGCCGGTCCGGGATTGCCGCGCGACGCTCCGTCGACGAATGCGGTGAATTTCTTCAGGATGCGGGTTTCTCCAGGTAGAGGATTCGGTGACAGCCTTCGCAGTGTACGAGGTCCCCGCGCTTGAGTTGCTGGTGCAGGGCCGGACGGATGCGCGTGCGGCAGGCGCTGCAGGAGTCGTTCAGCACGGGCGCCACGGCGCTGTTCTGCCGCTGTTTGAAGATGCGGTGGAACTCCCGCTTCAGCGCGTCGGGGATCCCTTCCTCGATGCCCGCCGCCTTCGTCCTCAGGGAGGCGACCTCCGCGCGCAGGTCCGCCAGCGAGTGTTGCCAGGCGTCGTGGGCTTCATCCCAGCGGGTCTTGAGGGCGTCGTGTCCGCTCTTCCGCTCGTCGAGCCGGCTCTGCAGCCCGTCGATCTCGCCGATCGTCTTGAGGGCCGAATCCTCCAGCTCCTTGACGTGCTTGCGCGTGGCGTCGATCTCCTTCCACGCCGCGGCGTACTGCTGTGGATTCTTCACCTGCATGAGCTGCCCCTGGTACTTCTTGAGCAGCTCCTCCTGGTCCGAGAGCTCGCCCTCCGCCCGGCGCCGCTCCTTGGACAGCGTCTCGATCTGCGCCGTCAGCTTCGTGGTCTCTTCCGCCGCGGCCTGCCACTCGCGGTCGATGGCCGCGAACGACTCCGGTTTGGCGGCCAACTGCTTCTCCCGGTCCCCGATCTGGGTAAGGACCGTCTGGAGCTCCCACAGTTTCTCGACTTCCTGATTCACCTCGCCTCCATGAATGAAAAAGGCGTTCCGATCGTGGAACGCCTGTACGGGTGGCTGCCTGCCGTCGCCGCTCGCTTGGGATCGTGTGTCGTCATTGTCTGCAATGCGCCTCGCCATGGTGGGTCCACCAGGATTCGAACCTGGGACCTGCCGGTTATGAGCCGGTAGCTCTAACCGCTGAGCTATGGACCCGTCCGGCGCGCGATTCTAACACCGGGTGCGAGCTCGCACGACGGAGGACTGTTTAGCGAGCGGAAGGTAGCGAGCGGCGAGCGGGGGTGAAGTTGTCGACACCCGACACCCCGGCTGCGATCAGCCACCAGCGACCAGCAATCAGCGAGCCCTACTGCCGCTCGACGTGATCCCCGATGGTCATGTGGTAGCGCGTGCCGACGATCCTGGCGGTAGCGGTGTGCGCCTCGGTGGTGAGGATGCCGATTTCGCCGAGGACCTGGCGCGGCTGGCCGGGCTGCGGGCTCTCGCGCCAGACCGTCAGGAAGTCGCCCGGCTGCACCGAGTCGTCGCGGCCGAGATTGACCTCGATGAGCACGCCCGAGGCGAGTGCACCGCCCCAGCCGCCTTCGGCGTTGACGATGTAGCCCTGCGTCTTGCCGCTGGCAGGATCGCAGAAGGCGGGGATGTCGGGGATGCGCGCCAGGGGGATGGGGATCTGCGGCAGCGGCTTGAGGCGCGCTCCGGCGTGGATGTCCAAACACGACTCGGTGACGATTCCGCGCGCGAAGTGGTCGTCCGCGCAGAGGATGCGAATCTGCCCGCGGTACTCCCAATGCCGGCCCAGCGTCTGGCCCGTGACCGGGTGCGTGATCAATTGGCCCGGCTCGACCACGAGATACGTCTCGCCGGCCACCAGGCCGGTGGCCGTTCCGCCGTCGAGGTAAACGAGATCGCTGTTGGAGCCACCCAGTTCCTGATGGATGGCACCCTTCTCGTAAAACGCCTCCTGGTCTTCGTACGAACCGACGCGATTCGGCATGGGCTCATTCGGATCGCCGATGTAGCCGAAGCAGTAAACGTCCGCTTCCGTCCCGAGCGGGACCGGCGCCGCCGTAGCCAATGCTCCGCCTGCGGCGACCACCTGTTCCTGATGCTCGGGCGTCGCCGCCGCCGCCGTCGTGCTTCCGACGATCGGCCCGGTCGTGCCTGTGGAGGACGTGCCGGCTGCGGCCTGGGCGGCCTCACCCTCGACGAGGAGCACGTCACCGGGATAGATCCAGTGGGCGTCGGTGATCCAGGTGTTCGACTCCCAGAGCTGCGGCCAGAGGTAGGCGTTGTTGTAGAACTGCTGGGCCAGGCCCCAGAGCGTGTCGCCCTGCTTGATGGTGTAGGTCTTGGCGGCCGCGCCGTACGAGGCGGGGTCGGGAGGGTTGTAGGCCGTCCAATGGTCACCCGCGCGGTGGAGCTCACGCGGCGGATGCGACGAGGAAGTCGCCTTCTTCGCGGCTCCGAGGAGCGGGACCGCGACCAACAGGAGAATGGGAGCCACCCGACGCACACTGACCATCTGTCCCCTCCCTACGGGTTGTAAGGCGTTACGGGAAAAGTTATCGCAACGCAGGAAAGCGGTCAAGTTTCTGTGTTGGATAGGCTTACTGATTAACGTAGCGGCCGCGCACTTTGAGGGCCAGTACACCTCGTAGAGAAGGCTGAAAGGCGGGAAGGCTGAAAGGGAACGTCGCTCCGGTCAGGCCCTTCCAACCCTTCAGCCTTTCGTGAGGATCTGGACTGGGCGTTGAGGTAAAGAGCTATCGCCCCGTCAGCATGCCGTCGGCGACCACGGGGCGGCCCTGCGACTGCCGGTACTGCTTCAGCTCGTTGCTCCGCTGCTCGTAGCGCGAGAGCACCTTCTTCACGTACGAACGGGTCTCGCGGAAGGGGGGGATCCCGTTGTAGCGCTTCACATTGCCCTCCCCGCCGTTGTAGGCGGCGATGGCGTTCTTCAGGTTGCCGTCGAAGCGCTTCTGCAGGTACTTGAGGTACTTGGTCCCGGCCTCGACGTTCTGCTCCGGGTCGTCGAGATTGCGCGCGCCGAGCCACCGGCCGGTCCGCGGCATGAGTTGCATGAGCCCGCGCGCGCCGACCTGCGAGTGCGCCGTGGCGTGGAAGCGGGATTCGGTCTCGACGACGGCGGCCACCAGGGCCGGATCGACGTCGTACTTCTTCGCCTTGTCCTGGATGATGTCGCCGAACGGTACGGCGCTCTGGAAGAAGTCGCGCCGGATGGAGTCGTTGATCCGGGCCATCTCCTCATGGAAGACGTCGCGCTTCGCAGGGACCGCCGCGCCGGGCGCTCCCTGCGGCATCCACAGGGGCGTGAAGAGGTCGTTCTGTTGCGAGACGAGTCTCTGCGGGAGGGCGCGGGAGAGTTTGAAGAGGGAGCTGGCGGCAAAGCCGTCCGCGAGCGTGGCCACGACCTTGTCGCGGCCTCGATCGTTCTCCTCCACGACCCGGACGCCCTCGAGGTCGCGCCGCACTACGAAATGCACGTTGTCGAGCACCTCGGCGGCGCCGCCAACGGAAAGGGCCGCACCAAGCACGAGGGTAACCGCGGCCCGGCCTCCGAGGAAACGGAAGAGCCGGTTGCGGTGAACGGCGCGCCGGACTCTCGCGTTACGGGCGACGGCAGAGTCAATGAGGGAGCGTTTCTTCTTCATTGAGCGCGACCGAGAACCACGCTCGAACGAAGGTTATTCGCAGTATGCCGGACGCGGCCGGGGCCTTCCCGGCGACGTCATTTCGAAAGTTATTCGAACGGAGAGAGTTACTCCCCGAAGACTTCCGCTGAAAACTTTTCGATCCGCGTCTCGGGGTGCCGCCACGCTCCCGGCGCGAGCCCGGCCTTGACGCAAGTCTGGTCGAGAAAGGTCTCCCGGTCCCAGCCATATTCGCTGGCGACCTGAGGCAGGAGCAGGCCGGAACGCGTGCCGCGGCTGATAATCAGGCCGTCGCGTCCGCAGACGACGTCCTCGACGTCGGTGACCCGCTCGATCGGGCCCATGACGGAAATCTCCAGCTCGAGCTCGGGCAGCTCCTCGGCCATGACGGGATCGAAGCGAGGGTCGCGGAAGGCGGCGTTGACGGCACTGGTGACGACGGCATGGACAAGCGGCTCGCGGGCCACGATGGAGCCGATGCAGCCGCGCAGGTCGCCGTCGTGCGTGCGCAGGGTGACGAACGCACCGGCCGGCCGTCGCATCACGTCGCTGGCTTCGTCCTCCTGGCTCACGACCGGACGGCGTCCGGCCAGGACGCTTTCAATCGACTGCCGGGCGAGGGCGAGGAGTCTCTTCCGCTGGATCTCGTTGAGCATGGCGATAGATGAGCATGAGGTTGCGGGCATAAACGACGAGCCCGGGCGCCTGACCGAGAATGATCACCGGGTCGCGGCGCAGCAGGCCGTACATCGTCATCAGCACCCCTCCCGCCAGCGACAGCCACCAGAACCCGACTGGGACATGGCTCTGGCGCCGGCGCTCCGACGCGATCCACTGAACGATGAACCGTGCCGCAAAAATCGCCTGGGCGATGAACCCGAACAGGGCGATGAGGTCCCAGTGCCAGGAGGCAGGGTTGAGATGCATGACCGTAGGAAGTATGCAGGAGGAGGAGGGAAAGGGCGAAGGATGAAGGGCGAAGGATGAAGGGCGAAGGGCGAAGGGCGAGGGATGAAGGAGAGTCGACGTTCCTTCGCCCTTCATCCTTCGCCCTTCGCCCTTAAGAGTGCTCGCTTACTCGCGGCTGTCGGAGCCCTCTTCATGTACGTCGTAGCTAAGGAGCCGTTTCCCCATCCAGCGGACGGCGAGGCAGTCGGCCAGGCCGCGGAAGGCGCGATTCATGGCGCCGTACTTCGAGACGCCGAACTGCCGGGCGCGATGGTTGACCGGCATCTCCACGACCTTGTAGCCCTGCATGCGCACGAGGGTAGGGAGGAAGCGGTGCATGCCCGTGAAGAGCTTCACCTTCTCCACTGCCTCACGCTTCACGAGCTTGAGCGAACAGCCGGTGTCGGTGACCTGGTCGTGGGTGAGCCAGTTGCGGACGCCGTTGCCGATCTTCGACTGCATGCGGCGCGACCAGGTGTCGTGGCGATTGACGCGGACGCCGATGACCATGTCCACGCCGCCATCTTCGAGCTTGCGCAGCATGCCCGGGATGTCGGCCGGGTCGTTCTGCAGGTCGGCGTCGAGGGAGACGACGTACGTCCCGCGCGCGGCGCGCCAGCCGGCGTCGAGCGCGGCCGTCTGCCCGCTGTTTCTGGCGAACGTGAGCACGCGCAGTTGCGGATACCTGGCCCGCAGTTGGTGCAGCGCCGCCAGGCTCCCGTCGCGCGAGCCGTCGTTGACGGCGATCACTTCATACGGCCGCCCCATCGGATCGAGCGCGCGCGCGATCTCCTCCATCAGGATGGGGAGGTTCTCCTCCTCGTTGTAGACCGGGAAGACGACGGAGAGATCGGGAGGGGCGGCGGGCATTGCCGGGTAGTCTAAGTCACGCGGCAGACAGTCGAGAACTGAAGGCTGAAAGGCTGGTAGGCGTGGCACGCTCATGGGGCCCGGCCTTCAGCCCGCGAGCCTTTCCGCTTTCCAGCCTTTCTCCCCGCTGTCGTAAACTGCGCCGCCCATGTCCATGCGTTTCACCGACTCCCACTGCCACCTCACCATGGCCGATGCCGCGGCGACGCTGGCCCGGGCCCGGGCGGGAGGGGTGGCCGGTTTCGTCGTTCCGGGGACGAAACTCTCCGATGCACCGCAGGCGGTGGCCATCGCGGCGGCCAATGACGACGTGTGGGCGGCGGTGGGATTTCATCCGCACGAGGCGAAGGACTGCGACGACCGCGCCTTCGCCGAGATCGAGCGGCTGGCGCACGACGCGCGGGTGGTAGCGGTCGGGGAGTGCGGGCTCGATTATCACTACATGCACTCGCCGCGGGAGACGCAGATCGCCGTCTTTGAACGGCACCTGGACCTGGCCAAACGCCTGGACAAGCCCATCATCGTCCACAACCGCGACTCGACCGGCGACATGGTGGCCGTGCTCACCCGCAGCGGCGCGCGCGGCATCCTCCACTCGTACACGGAAGACGCCGGCGTGGCCCGCACCTTCATCGGCCTCGGCTACTACATCTCGTTCTCCGGCATCGTCACCTTCCGCAGCGCCGATGCCCTAAGAGAGTGTGCGCGCCAACTGCCGCACGACCGCGTCCTCATCGAGACCGACACCCCGTACCTCGCCCCCGTCCCCTACCGCGGCAAGGACAATGAGCCGGCCTTCGTCGTGAAAGTCGCGGAGCTGCTGGCCGGACTCTGGGGCCGGCCGCTGGAGGAAGTAGCCGCGCAGACCACGGCCAACTTCGAGCACGCGTTCGGCGTGACGCTGAAAACGCCGTCATCCCGAGCGTAGCGAGGGACCTGGGCGTGCGGGCGGTTCCGCACAATGCCGAAGACGCGTCAAAGCATCACGCGGAGACGCGGAGAAGCGGAGGTCGCGGAGTCATCAGCTCTCCTCCGCGTCTCCGCGTAAACCATCAAGCCGACAATGCCCGCTTCGTTCGGAACCGCCCCACCCACCCAGGTCCCTCGCTCGGCGCTTCCAAGAAAGTGCCAGTGTCATGCGTGTTTACAAGCCAACAAACCAATCACGAGGAGGATGCGGAGAAAAGCAAAACCTCCGCGATCTCCGCGTCTCCGCGTGACCCGTCCCTCGTCGTTTCTTCTCTCAGGCGCACCGTACCCGCGCCGTGTTGGGCTCGGGATGACGGGTGGGCGCGGCGGGTCAGTGCGCCACACCCCTCCGCTTCGACGGCGGCGGCGCGTACACGTAGCCGCGGACGGCGGTCACGGTCGTGCTACCAGCCGTCACGGCCACGTCGACGGCACCCGCGGCATGCGCGGGAACAGTGGCCTTCAGGGTCACGGCGTCGATGACCTGGACGTTCGTCGCGGCGACGCCGCCCACGGTCACGCTGGGGGTGGAACCGAACCCGGAGCCGATGATCTCGATGACGTTGCCGCCCGCGGGCGGGCCGGCAGAGGGCTCGATTCCCGCGATGGCCAGGACCGGCGCGGTGTAGGTGAAGCTGTTGAACGTGGCGTTCTGCGAATCGGGATTCGTCACGACTACGGCCGCATTGCCCGCGGCATGCGCGGGAGCGGTGGCGGTGAGGCTGGTGCTCGCGCCGAAGGTGACGCCCGTGGCCGGCGTGCCGCCGAAGGTGACCGTGGCTCCGCTTACGAAGTTCGTGCCGTGAATCGTGACGACAGTCCCCCCTGCCGTGGAGCCGCCGGCCGGATCGAGACTGGTGATCGCCGGCGTCGGGTTCTGGTAGGTGAAACCGTTGGCCAGAACGCCGCTCTGGGCATCGGGATTCGTCACGGCCACGGCCACCTGGCCGGCGCCATGCGCCGGCGTTTTGCAGGAGATGGCCGTACCGGAGGTGACCTGGACGTTCGTGGCCGCCGTGCCGCCGAACGAGACGGTGGCGTTGTTGGCGAAGCCCGAACCGTTCACGGTCACGCTCGTACCCCCTGCCACCGGTCCAGTGGAGGGGTTGACGCTGCTCACCGACGGCGGCGGCTGCGTCACGGGAGTCACGGTCATCGTGCCGACCATGTTGGAGTGCGCGTTGCTGCACGACGGCACGCTGCAGACGTAGGAAAAGGTCCCCGCCGTCGTGGCCACGAACGAGATCGAGATCGAGTTCCCCCGGTTACAGTTCCGGGCGCTCTCGATGTACGTATCCATGAGGATGCCATGGCTGGTGGAGAAGTCGTTCGACGGCACGGTGAAGGTGATATTGACCGTGTCGCCCTGGTTCACGGTGAAGGGTGACGGCGAGACGGTGAACTGCGCCGAATTCGTGCTCACCGCGTGGGCGGTGATGGTGAACGACACCGACGCCGTCGGCTCGACCGTCGCCGGCGGCTGGGGAATGACATCTCCGTGTTTCGACAACGAAACCGCCAGTGCCCGGTAGTCGTCTTCGGTCATCGGGTGATGCCCGGCGTGCTGGGCGTAGAGGGCGGACGGGAGGAAGAGAAAGGCGAGAAGCGCGAGAACCGAGACTACCCGTTTGAGCATGGTGAACAGACGTCCCCGAGTTTTCTGTCGTTTACAAGCGGATGATGATGTTGCGGCGGTACAACAGCCAGAGGATTGCCAGCCACAGCGTCACGAAACTGAGAGCCCACAAAAGCGAAGCGAAGCGGTCCGAAAGATATCCAAGCTGGAACCAGGAAAATGTGAGCTGGTGCACAGAAATCAGCTTGCCGCCCACATTTACCTTCCACAGCGAATCGATGATGCGGGCCATCAGCCCCGAGCCGACGAATGCCACCAGCGGATTGACGCCGTAGATGACGAACGGCTTCGTCCAGCCGCGGTATCCCTCCACGTCGATGAGCCAGAGGCATGTGGCCAGGCAGACGCAGGCGAACCCGGCCGTAAAGACGACGTAGCTGCTCGTCCAGAGATTCTTGTTGATGGGAAAGACCCAGCTCCAGAACGAGCCGAGGACCATGCCCAGGCAGCCCACGCCGTAGAGGCCGGCAATGCGCTCGATGAGCGACCGCTTCTTGTCGCCGATCCAGCGCCCCGCGAAGACGCCGAGCATGGCCGTCGCCACGGCCGGGACCGTCGACAGCGGCCCCTCCGGGTCGTAGGTCTTGCTCGACGCCCAGATGTGGTTCGTGCCGAGGATGAGCCGGTCGGACCAGGCCGCGAGCGTGGCGCCCGGCTGGTTGAGCACATAGAAACCGATGGTCCCCGTGCCCGGCACAGGCACCAGCGTCATCACCACCCAGTAGCCGATGAGGATGGCCACGACGACGGCGATCTGCGTGCGCCGCGAGGTGCGCAGGGTCAGCAGTGCCGCGCAGACGTAGGCGATGCCGATGCGCTGCAGCACGCCGAGGTAGCGGAGGTGCTGGATGCGGTAGACGACGCGGTCGAGGAATGTCGGTGCCGCGATGTCGCCCACCTTTGCGCCCCACCAGAAGAAGGGGAACCAGGCCAGCAGCAGACCGGCCAGGAAGATGAGCAGCCCGCGCCGGAGGATCTTGCGCACCAGCGCGCCCGTGTCCGCCCCCTGCGCCGCGCGCGTACCGAGGGAGAGGTGCGTAGTGATGCCGACGATGAAGAGGAAGAAGGGAAAGATGAGGTCCGTGGGCGTCCAGCCGTTCCACTCCGCGTGCTCGAGCGGCGGGTAGATCGCGCTCCAGCTCCCCGGATTGTTGACCAGCAGCATCCCGGCGATGGTCATGCCGCGGAAGACGTCGAGCGCCAGGAGCCGCTCCTTCACGGGAGCCAGCGGCGGCTCAACGGCAGGTTCGGTGAGCGGAGGAGCGTCGAGAACGGCGGTCACGCCGCAAGTATGAAGGATGACGGGATGAAGGATGAAGGGATGTGCCGGTTCGGACGGCCATCATGGGCAGGAAGCGTGGAAGATGATCACGCGCCGGTTCCTCCTTCGCCCTTCCTCCTTCGCCCTTTTTCTCGAGCTACCCCACCAGCTTCCGATACTCTTTCAGGTGCTGCACGGCGCTGGCCGTCTCGCCGCGCTTCTCGTACAGGCCGGCCAGGTTATAGTGAGCGTCCGCATTGTCGGGGTCGAGGGCCAGGGCACGGGCGTAGGCCTCGATGGCTTCGCGCACGCGGCCGAGGTCTTCCAGGGCCACGCCGAGATTGAAGGCGGCCGTGTCATGGGCCGGATCGGCGGCGAGGGCGGCGCGGTAGTGCTTCTCCGCCGCGGCGGGCGCGCCTTCCTCGTGCAGGAGGCGCCCGAGGTTCACGTGGGCGTCGGCATGCCGCGGGTCGAGAACGAGGGCCCGCTCGTAGGCGGCCTTCCCCTCCTCCGGCGACGACAGTTCCAGGTCGCACCCCAGTTCGTACCACCCCTCGGCATCGAGGTCGTCGCTCTTCCTGCCATGGAGGATAGGGATGGTCTGCTCGGCGATGATCTCGGCGACCGGGAAGTCGAACAGCTCCTGCCCCGACTCCGGGTTCCATACCGTCGTGCCGTCGCGCACGACGATGCGGTCGCCGTCCGTGGCGATGCGGATGCCGGCCAGCGAGCGCCCCGGCGGCAACTGCTCGCGCAGCTTCTCCAGCACGCGCTGCACCTTCCGCTGCGGGACGTCGGCGGCGATCAATTCGCTGGCCGTGCGGAGCACGACGAGGTCGCGGAAGCCGAATTGCAGCTCGCCGCGCGGCCCACGCTCCGGAGAGAGGAATCCCTTCGCGGTGTACGACCGAATCTGCCCGGGTGTGATCCCGAGCATCGCCGCGACGTCGCGGACCGTGAAGGCCATCGCCGGAAGTCTACCCCCGGCTCTCCTGCAGCTTGCGGACGATGAAGGTCACGACGCGGCGGGGGGAGACGCGGACGGACTGGGCGAGGAGCTTGTTCTTCAGGCCGGCCACAACGACGCGGCGGCCGCGGAGCATGGCCCGGTAGCCGGTGCGGGCCACGCTCGCGGAGGAGGCGGGGCTGGCCAGGCGGAAGAGGCGGGTGGCGCCGGCGCCCGCGGCGGCGGCGAAGCCGGTCTCGGTCGGGCCGGGGCAGAGCGCCGTCACGGTCACGCCCGTGTCGCGCAGCTCGTCGGCGATGGCCTCGGAGAACGACAGGACGTACGCCTTCGTGGCGTAGTAGACGGCCATGAGCGGTCCGGGCTGGAAGGCGGCGGTGGAGGCGACGTTGAGGATGCGGCCCCGCTTGCGCGCGACCATGCCGGGGAGGAGGAGCTTGGTGAGCTGAGTGAGGGCGACGCAGTTGACCTGGATCATCTCCAGCTCGGCACGGCCGCCGGTGGCCACGAAGGCGCCGGCCACGCCGAAACCAGCGTTGTTCACCAGGGCGTCGACGGTCAGGCCTCGGTCCTCCAGGACGCTGGCGATCTCGCCGGCCGCATCGGGCCGGGCCAGGTCGACGGCGATCACCTCGGCGGAGATGCCGTGGTCTTTGGCCAGGGAATCGGCGAGCTGGCGCAGCTTCCCCTCGCTGCGCGCGACCAGCACGAGGTCCCAGCCGTCACGCGCGAAGAGGCGCGCCAGCTCGAGACCGATGCCGCCCGAGGCGCCGGTGATGAGGGCTGTCTGTTTCATGATGGGCTTACGTTACCATCACGCTCCATGTACGCCATCCGTCTCGCCGCTCTCACCCTTCTCGCGACGGTCGTCTCGGCGCAGCCGTCGAAGATCCCCATCCCGGCCAAGAAGGCGCCGACGCACGAAGCGCTCTGGCTGATGAAGCGCGTCGGCAGTCCCGTGCCCAGCCCCGACGGGAAGTGGGTGATCGTTCCGGTAACGGAGCCGGCCTACGACGAGAAGGACCAGTCGTCCGATCTCTGGCTCATGCCCAGCGACGGCAGCGCCGCCCCGCGGCAGATCACCCACAACAAGCCGGCGGAAAGCGACGTGACGTGGTCACCCGACAGCCGGGCCATCGCCTTCTCGTCGAAGCGCGAGGGCGACGAGGTGGCGCAGGTCTACATCCTCGACATCGCCGGCGGCGGCGAGGCACGGCGGGTGACGAGCCTCTCCACCGGGGCCCGCGGCCCGCAGTTCCGCCCCGACGGCGGCGCCATCGCCGTGCAGTCGACCGTCTACCCCGGCGCGGTGGACGACGAGGCGAACAAGAAGATCGCCAAAGAGCGGAAGGAGCGGAAATACAAGGTCCGCACCTACGACACGTTCCCCATCCACCAGTGGGACCGCTGGCTGGACGACCAGCAGACGCACATCATCCTCATCACGCTCGACACGCCCAACGTCCCGCCGAACGACTTCCTCGCCCCGACGAAACTCGCCGCGACGCCCGGCTTCGGCGGCCACTTCGGCGAGGGCTCGCGCGAGGAGCTCGAATCGGCCTGGACGCCCGACGGCCGGGCCATGGTGTTCTCCGCGACGACCGCCAGGAACACCAGCGCTTACGCGGAAGTGCCGTACGACCTCTACGTCGCCGACGGCAACGGCGAGCCGAAGGTCCTCACGGACGGCAAAGGACGCTACGAAGGGCCGCGCTTCTCGCCGGACGGCAAGACGCTCTTCGCCACGTACGAGCCAAACGAGAAGAAGCAGTACCACAACAACCGGATCGTCCGTTTCGACTGGCCGTCGATGGCGAACCGGAAGGTGGTGACGGACGCGCCCTTCGACCGCTCCGTGGCCTCGTGGACCATCACGCCCGACAGTGCGCTGATCTTCTTCAGCGCCGAGGATGCGGGGCAGGAGAAGATCTACGCGGTGCCGGCGGCGGGGGGCGAAGTGAAGCTCAGCTTCGCGCCGGAGCGCGGCGTCTTCACCGGGCTGCGCATCCCGGAGAAAGCGGCGGCGCCCATCCTCATCGGGCAGTGGAGCAGCTCCATCAACCCCACTGAGGTCGTGCGCATCGATCCCGTGCGGCAGAAGATGACGAACCTCACCGAGTTCGACGTGGCCGCGGCGCAGCGCATCGACTGGCTGCCGCCGGAGCACTTCTCCTTCACCAGCAAGCGCGGGAAGAAGATCCACAACATGATCGTGAAGCCGGCCGGCTTCGACGAGACGAAGAAGTACCCGCTCTTCGTCCTCATCCACGGCGGCGCGGCCAGCCAGTGGCGTGACGCCATCTCGCTCCGCTGGAACTATCACCTGCTGGCCAAGCCGGGCTACGTCCTCCTCCTCACGGACTACACCGGCTCGACCGGCAACGGGGAGAAGTTCGCCCAGGACATCGAGCTCGATCCCCTGAAAGGCCCGGGCGAGGAGCTGAACGAGGCGGCCGACGAGGCCATCAAGCGCTTCGCCTTCATCGACGGCACGCGCCAGGCGGCCGGCGGCGCGAGCTATGGCGGCCACCTCGCCTACTGGCTGGAGGCAACGACCACCCGCTACAAGTGCATCATCGCCCACGCCGGCGAGTTCAACCTCGGCTCGCAGTGGGCCACGAGCGACGGGATCTACCACCGCGAGCTGATGAACGGCGGTCCGCCCTGGGAAGGGGGCAAGGTCTGGAAGGAGCAGAGCCCCATCACCTACGCGGCGAAGATGAAGACGCCCATCCTCCTCTCGGTCGGGGAGCACGACTTCCGCGTGCCGATGAACAACACCATCGAAGCCTGGTCGGTCCTCCAGCACCAGCGCGTGCCCTCACGCCTGCTGGTCTGGCCCGACGAGAACCACTGGATCCTCAACGGCGAGAACAGCCGGCACTTCTACGAGGAGGTGTGGGCGTGGCTGGGGAAGTGGCTGTGAAACGGAGTGCTGAGTGCCGAGTGCTGAGTGCCGAGTCTTTGAGCATGAGTCCTGAGGGCATGAGGCATGAGTAACGAGGCATGAGTGGCCTTTAGGCTGTGCCTCGGGCGATTACAACCTCGATCGCGGGATGTCCTCACACCCTCTGGGTGCCGGGCGCCGAGGCTCTTGTTCCTGATCTCGAATTCCTGATGAGCGACTACCCAACTTCCAAGGACGTCGTAGCGTTTCTCAACGAGCGCTTTGCCGCGCGCGGGCTGCCGTACCGGCTCGAGCACATCGCCGTGCTGCCGTACGTGAATCCGATGTGGATGGCGAACTGGGAGGCGCCGCAGCTCGCGGACGCGCCGGAGAAAGATGTGATCGAAGAAGAGATCCGCGAGGCGCGCTGGCGCTACCCGCAGGTGCTGGACGAGTTTTGATCATCCACAAAAAAAGAGCCGGCCCCGAAGGGCCGGCCCAAGCTACCCCGGCAACCGGTACGGCTATTCGATCTTGATCGAGCTCTTGGTCTTGTCGCGGCGGGCCTTTTCCTTTGCCGCGTACTCCTTGAGGCAGTTGTCCTTGTCCACCATCGAGCAGGCCCGGTAGTCGCTGATCTCTGCCATGACGCCGAGGATGGCCTTGCCGGTCGGCGTCTTTTCGTAGCCGCCCAGCGATCCGCCGAAGCCGCCGCGATAGACGCTCACACCGAGGCCGTTGCTCGTGGAGCGGGCCTCCACCGTGCGGGTGAACTCGACTTCGCCGGTGGTGGTATCGACGACGCGGAGGTCGACGGCGATGTAGGCCTCCTCGTGCTTACCGCCCACGCCGATGCCGTGGAAGCTGATGCCGCCGCCGCCACCCGAGACGTTGTTCTGGAACGAACTGACGGTGGCGATGACGACGTACTGGGCTCCGGTCAGCTTGCCGAGCTTCGCCCCGGTCGACTTCGACACGCGCCCCGAGGCGGCCAGGTCCTGCTCATCGAGGATCGAGCCGAGGTTGTGCCGTTCGACCATCTTGAACTTTTCCGTTCCGGCAAGTTCATTGGTCAGCATGCTGGCCAGATCGGTGCCGGTGCTTCCGCTCCACCAGCCGGCGCTGGTCTCATTCCGGAATTCTGCGACGGCCAGCACCGGCTTGGCGGCGAAGGCCGAGGAAACGAAAAACAACAACGACGTAGCGAGCAAAACAATCTTGCGCATTCTTTCCCCCGAGTTTGTGTCCGCCAATCTTAGTTCGAAACGGCCTTTCTGCTGTGACCGGTCTCACGGGCCCCGCCTGAAAAAGGAAACATCCGCCGGCCGCCGGAGGTCGTAGAATCGCTGCCTGGGTTCCCGCCCGGACAAAAATAGAACCGCTGCAGAGAGAGAGCTCAGCATGCGTCCATTCCGCGTTGCCGCGATTTTTACCGTGTCGATCCTCCTTTTGCTCGGCGTCGCCTTCCGCGAGGCCCTGGCGGTCTGTATCCCGCAGATCTACAACGTCACCTCGTCCGCGCCTCCGCCGATAGGGTTCTGGACCGATACGAGCGGAGCGGTCTGGAACCCGCCGGGAGGCTTCCCCGGCTGCGCTCCCGGCGATACGGCCGCGGACCCGAACCCCACCCCGACGACGCTCATCATCAACAGCGCCATTCCGAATCCCATCACCGGCCTCATTCTGTCCTGCCCGGGATGTGCGATCGACATCCAATCCGGCGGAAGCCTTACGCTGGCGGGTTCCGCCTCCCTCAGCAGTTCCTCGACGATCATCGTGGAGCCGGGCGGCCAGCTCACCATCGCCAACGGCGGGACGCTCACGTTCAATCCGGGAACATCTCTCTCGGTAAACGGCGGGCTCGTCGACGTGCAGACCGGCGGCGCTCTCGTGCAAAACGGAGCGAGCACAGTCACGAACGGCGGCACTCTGCGGCTCAGCGGCGGCACCTGGACCGTCGGCGCGTTGTTTACCGTGCAGAGCACCGGAACCATCGAGCTCGACGGCGGCACGGTCAACGGCGGCAGCACCGTCAACAACAACGGAACCATCTTGCAGAACAGCGGCACGACCAGCTTTTCGCCGGTGCTCAACAACTCCTCCGGCGCCCATCTCAACATCAACGGCGGAACGCTCTCGCTTGGCGGCGGCGGAACCGGCGGCGCACCCGTTGTCATCACGGCAGGCGCCACGCTCGACTTTCCCAGCAGCACCTACACTCTCACGACGAACGGCACCGTCTCCGGCGCAGGCGCACTCCAGGTCAGCGGCGGCACATTGTCCATCGGCGGCGTGACCTCGCCGTCGAACTTCACCATGACCGGCGGTACTCTCACCGGCGCCGGATTCATGACCGTGACGGGGACGTTCGCCTGGAGCGGCGGCACGCTCACCGGCAACGGCGGCACGCAGATCGCCGGTACCGGCTCGGGGAATTTCAGCGGCGCGAACGGCTCGATGATTCTCGACGGTCGCCTCTTCGACGACTACGGCTCCGTCGACTACAACGCGACGACGAACCCGCTGAATCTCATCAACGGCGGAGCCCTGGCCGTCTACGGTACGTTCAACTTCTCCAACGATGGGAACATCACCGGCGACACGCTCTCCTCACTGACCATCAGCCCCAACGGCGTGCTGTTCAAGAACGGCGGCAGCGGAACATCGAAGATCTCGCCGAAGACCTACAACAACGCCACGGTATGGGTGTTCAGCGGCACGCTGGAGTTCGCCGGCGACGGCACGCACAACGGCAGCTTCGAGGCCTTCGACAACACAACGCTCGTCTTCAGCGCAACCTCCACGACGCTGGGCGTCAATTCCTCCATCAGCAGCTCGCCGCTCGGCACGGTCGCGTTCCGCGGCGGCAGCGTGGCGGGCAGCGGCAACTTCCAGGTCGACGGTCTGACGACCCTGACCGGCTCGCCGTCGGTCAGCCTGGCCAACGGCGGCTACACGCACGACCTGACCATGGACAGCGGCTTCCTCACGCTCGCCAATCCCTTCGATCTCAAACACAGCGGGACGTGGTCGGGCGGAAAGATCACCCTGAACACGCCGGGGACGTTCCTCGTCGACGCCGGCGCCACGCTCACCAACGACGGCGCGGCAGGGCCGACTTTCCTCTCCACCGGCGAGCTGCGGAACAACGGCACGTTTGTCTACAAGCCCGCCGCGAATCCGCTGGAGCTCGACAACAACGCCGACATCGACAACGAAGGCCTCTTCGACCTGCAGACGGACACGGCCATCAAGAACGGCGTCGTCATCATCGGCTTCGCCCGCAGGGAGGCGCAGGGGGCAGGCTCCGCCCCGGCCAGGCGCGGCACGCGGCGGCCGGTGCACAACTGGGCGTCGGGGCCCTTCATCTACAACGGCGGCACGATGCAGAAGTCGGCCGGCAGCGGCACCCAGGACATCCAGCCGGCACTCGAGAACGACGCCACGGTCCTGGCCCTGAGCGGCGCGATGCAGTTCGACAACGGCTACATGCAGAGCGCCGGCAAGACGACGCTCGGTCCGGGCGGCATCAAGATGAACGGCGCGCCGATGACGCTCACCGGCGGCACGCTCGACGGCAGCGGCACGGTGACCGGCGACGTCGCGAACACGTCCGGCACCGTCGCGCCGGGCGGCAACGGCACCATCGGCACGATCAACGTCACCGGCAATTACACGCAGGGCGCGGCGGCGTTCCTCGACTTCGACATTTCGGCAGTCGGGACGAACGACGTGCTGGCCGCCGGCAACGCCGTCACGCTCGACGGGCAGCTCGCCGTCACGCTCCTGGGCGGTTTCCAGCCCGCGAACGGCAACGTCTTCATCCCGATGACGTTCGCGTCGCGGACCGGCGACTTCGCCGCGACGAGCTTCCCGACCTGGGCCAGCGGCCACGGCTCGTTCAGCAAGAGCTACACCCCGACGGAGCTGGATCTCAGCGCCACCGTCACACCGCCGTCGGCCGATCTCGCGGCGAGCACCAGCGGTCCCGCCGGCGTCAACACCGGCGCGCCGCTCAGCTACACCGTCACCATCACCAACAACGGCCCGGATTCGTCGAGCGGGACGATCTCCGTCGCCGATACGCTCCCGGCCGGCGTCACCGGCGCGAGCGGAGCCGGCACGGGTTGGTCGTGCGGCGCACCCTCCGGCGGCGTCATCACCTGCACCACTACCGCGGTGGTCGCGCAGTCGGGCACCTTCCCGACGCTGACGTTCTCCATGACCGCTCCGTCCAGCGACGGCAGCGTGTCCGACAGCGCCACCGTCTCGTCGTCGTTCGATTCGGTGCCCGGCAACAACACGTCGTCCGCAAGCACCAACGTCCTCGTGGCCCAGGCTGACCTCTCCATCACCAAGAGCGGTCCGCCCTCGGTGAACGCCGGGCAGAACATCGTCTACACCATCGTCGTGACCAACAACGGACCGCAGCCGGCGACGGGCGTGGTCGTCAACGACTCCACGCCTTCAGGCCTGACGTTCGTTTCGAACAGCGGTGGCTGCACGACGGCATTCCCCTGCGCGCTCGGCTCGCTCACCGCCGGCCAGATCGTGACGATCACGTCGACGTTCAGCATTCCGCCGGCCTACGCCAACCCGAGCATCACCAATACCGCCTCCGTCAGCGGCACGACGTCCGACCCGAGCCTCGCCAATAACAGCGCCATGGCCACGACCACCGTCACCGGCGTGACCGCGGCGGACGTGAGCGTCTTCAAGCACGCGCCGGGCGCCGGAAATCCGGGCGGCACGGTCGATTTCGCCATCGACGTCTTCAACAACGGCCCGTCGGCCGCGTCGAACGTGCTCGTGACTGATCCCACGCCGGCCGGCCTGCAGTTCGTGTCGAATACCGGCGCCTGCACGACGCCGTTCCCCTGCACCATTTCGTCGATCGCGCCGGGCGCGCTGCAGGTCGTCATCGCCCGCTACAAGGTCACGGCCGGCGTTGGCACGCCGATCACGAACACGGTCACGGTCTCCAGCGCCACGAGCGATCCGAATCCGGCGAACAACACGAGCCAGGCGTCGTTCACAGTCAGCGCGCCGCCTCCCTGCCCGGCCGGCAAGCCGGTGCTCGCGACTCCCGCAGAAGGCGCGGCCAGCGCCTCACCCGCGTCGTTGTCATGGAGCGGCGTGGCCAACGCGCTCACGTACACCGTCAACATCACGGGCGCGACCTCGGCCACGTTCACCACCGACCAGCTCTCGGCTTTGCAGGTCCTGCCGAACGGCAGCTACACATGGACCGTGGCTGCGAACTTCGCATCGCCCTGCGCATCGCAGACGTCGGCCGGCGGCCACTTCAGCGTCTGCTCTGTCCCCGACGCGCCCGTGGCGAGCGTCGTCGGAGAGTCCACGACCGGCCAGACCTACGCCGTGAGCTGGACGCCCTCCGGCGACAGCGGCAGTTACGAGCTGCAGGAGGCGGGCGACTTCAACTTCACCAATCCCGCGAGCCTCATGGTCAGCGGCACGTCACGCTCCTTTACGAAGACGGCCACTGCGGCTACGCCGTTCTTCTACCGCGTGCGCGCCATTGCCTGCGGCAGCACGCCGTTCTCGCATCCCATCGGGGTCGTCGTCGTGCCCATTCCCGGGCCGCACGATCCGCGCTTCAACGTCACCGTGCCGGCCGGCAGCACGACTCCGGTCGTCTTCCAGGTCTTCATCCCCGGCCTGCCGGGCGGGCCGGCGGCGTTCCTGGCCACGGCCGACAAACCGTGGATCGGCGTCCTTCCGCAGGCCGGCATCGTGCCGCAGGACGGGACGACGCTCACCATCTCGCTCGATCCGAGCGATCTCGTGAACGGTACATGGACCGGCACGATCCTCGTCGTCTACACGACGCCGGGCTCGGGCAAGATCGAGAGCGACGGCTCGACCACGTCGTCGATCCCCGTATCCATCAGCCTGGTCACACCGGTCACGCCGGGCAGGCAGCCGGCGCCGACGGCCAATACGCTGATCATCCCCACGGTCGGCCACCTCTTCGGCGTCGATTCGCAGTGGCAGAGCGACATCCGCGTGGCGAACCTCACCACGGCCCGGGCCAACTACCTCGTCACCTTCACCTCGGGCGACCCGAACACGCCCGTCAAGCAGACCACGCTGGCGATCGACGCCGGCGCCACCACGGCCCTCGACGACATCGTGCGCAACTGGTTCGGCGTCGGCTCGCTCAGCGACTCGGCCAACGGCCTGCTCTACATCCAGGCCACGGACAGCACCGGCCACATCCTCTCCGCCCGGGCGGCGAACGACGTGAGCGTCAACAAGATCACGGCCGTCTCCAGCCGCACGTACAACACGCAGGCGTCAGCGAGCTCGCCGGGAACGCTCGGACAGTTCGTTCCGGCCACGGCCTTCGCGAGCTTCATCGGCAGGGCCGGTGGCGCGGCGGCCGCATCGCTGCAGAGCATCCAGCAGATCGCGCAGAACGACGCCTACCGCACCAACGTCGGCCTCGTGGAGGCATCCGGCAAGTCCGCAGCCGTGGCCCTCAGCGTCTTCGACGGCGGCGGCAGCAAGCTGCTTTCCCTCCCCGTGACGCTCAATGGCGGCGAACAGCGGCAGCTCAACGCCCTGCTGGCCCAGAACAACATCAGCCTGACCAACGGCCGCGTGCAGGTGGAGGTCACCGGCGGCGACGGCCGAGTGCAGGCCTACGCCTCGGTGATCGACGCCCGAAGCGGCGACCCCTTCCTCATCTCCGGCTCGTCCATCGGCGCGGCGGCCAGCAACTTCGTCGTTCCCGCCGTCGGCGACCTGAACCTCGGCACGGCAAGCTGGCGCAGCGATGTACGCATCTTCAACGCCGGCCTCTCGCCCCAGACGGCCTCGCTCACCTACTTCCCGAACGGCGATCCGTCGCACAGTACGTCCCAGACGGTCTCGCCCAACCCCGGCACGATGACGTCCATGGACAGCGTCGTCCCGTCCCTCTTCGGCCTCTCCAACCCCTGCGCCGCCCTGCCCGTGCCGACACCGCCGAACACCCAGCTCGTCTTCACTCCGCGCACGTTCGACCAGACCGCCAACGGGACGCTCGGGCAGTTCCTCCCCGCCGTGACCAACACCGATGCCGTCGGCCGCAACGATCGTTCCCTGCAGATCCTGCAGGCCGAGGAGTCGGTGCGCTACCGCACGAACGTCGGGATCGCGGAGGTGACCGGCAAGCCGGCCACCGTCGAGATCGCGGTCTTCCTCCCCGACTCCAAGGTCGTCCCGCACGTGACTCTGCAGCTCGGCGCCAACGAGTCCCGCCAGCTCGACGTCCTCGGCGGCCTCGGCATCGGCGCGGCCTACAACGCCCGCCTCGCCATCCGCGTCACCGACGGCGACGGAAGGGTCACGGCGTACGGCTCGGTGGTGGACATGACCACTCAGGCACCGACGTACATTCCGGCGCAGTAGTCGCTGATTCGCTTAGTCGCTTATTCGCTTAGTCGCTTATTCGCTGTTCGCTGTTCGGTGTTCGCCGTTCGCTGTTCGTGACTCTGCCAACGCTCTACGCAATAATGCCGGCATGCGACCGGTCCTCGCACTCCTCGTTCTTGTTGTCACCGGTGTCCTCGCCGCGGACGAGCATCCCGTGGCATCGCCTGCCGCCACAATTCCGCCGGGCACGCAACGCGCGGCGGCCGTTGCCACCGACGGTTCCGGGTTCCTGACCATCTGGAACGACCATCGCAGTTTCGGCAGCGATTTCCCTCGGATCTGGGCGGTCCAGACGAATGCCTCCGGCAAGCGTTCTTCCCCGATCCTCCTCCAGGATCAAACCATAGGCGCGACACCGGAGTGGCCCTGGGATCCGTATGACGACCAGATGACTGTCGTCTGGACCGGTGCGGTCTATCTCGCCGTCTGGTACGACTGGCCCGCAAGGAAGACCCATACGATGCGGCTCGACCGCACCGGCCATCAGCTCGACGCCGTCCCACGCGAGATCGCTACGAGGGGGCAGATCGTGGGAGCGGCCTCGGACGGCACGCGGACGATGGTGGCCGTCCTGCCAAACCTGAAGCCCGCGCAGCTCCTGTTCTTCGATGCGAACGGAGAGCCCGCACGCGATCCGCTCGACATGGCTTATGGCACCGTCCCCATTGCCTTCGCTTCGAACGGTCACGGCTTTCTGATGATCTACTCCATGATTACCACTGGTACGTCGAGCCAGTCGTACATGGGCCCCATCTCCGCCGACGGAGTGCTTGGAAGCAGCGTTCCCTTCGACTTCGGCCGCCTCTACTGCATCACAACGGACGGAACCGATTATCTGGTCGTCTACCGTGATCACGTGGGCTTCGTTGCGTACTATCGATACGACGCCACCGGAAGACTCGTCGGCGGTCGGCACGGCGTCGATGCGTCGACATCAGGTGCGAGCGCGACCCCCTATCTCAGCGGCTGGCTGGTGCAGACGGCCAGTCCCGCAGGCAGCCGTCTGCGTCATCTCGATCATGACGGGGTTTACCTCGAGGACGTACCGATGGCTGCCCCCGACGCCGGCGGCGTCCTGGCAACAAACGGAAGCCAGGTGCTTTACGCCCACGGACACCTGACGACGAGTGTGCTGTACCAACAGATCCTGGGCAACGGCCCTGACGAGTTGCTGCAACCGGGACCGCCGACGCAAACGCAACCTCGCCTGACAGGCGGAGGTAAGGGCTATGCCGCGCTGTGGGACGAGGCGCGGGAGACGAAGGAATTGCGCGCGGCGCGTGTCGACGCGCACGGAGCGCCACTTGACGGCGAGGGCCTGGTCGTGACGCGGAGCTCGCACTACGACGGCTCGACGGCGATCGCCTTCGACGGCGCGAACTACATCGCCGCCTGGGGCGACAACAGCGCCGGCCAATGCAGCATCCACCTTGCGCGCATCACACCCGAGGGAACACTCCCGGACGGCCTCAACGGCCATCTCGTCTACTACGCCTGCGTACCCCGCCTCGCGCTCGGTTCGGGCCCCGATCGCGTTCTGCTCGTCTGGACTCAGTTCGACGGAAATGCGTACGGAAGTTCCTGGGCATTGGTCATGGACCGGAACCAGATCCCGATCTCCAATCCGGTGCGATTGCCGGAGGCCTACAGAGACGCTGAAGTCGCGGTGGGATGGAACGGCACGAATTGGCTGGTCGCCTGGACCAGCTCGACCTTCGTCTATTACAACGGGTACCACTACACCTATTACATCTACACCGCGCGGATCGCGGCGGATGGCTCGTTGGTCGGCCAGGCCGCTCGCGTCATTGCGCAATCATTCGATAACGAGAATGCGCTCTCCGTCGGTTCGAACGGTGCCGATTTCGTCGTCGCCTGGCAATCGTGGGACGCAACCGTCCTCAATCCTCCCTACTCGCTTCATGCCCTCAGGGTCTCCCCCGATGGGACGCCCGGCGCCTCCGTGAGTCTCGGCAGCGGCACAAGGCCGTCTGCCTCATGGACAGGCACTGATTATGTCGTCGGATTCCAGGACGGCGATGCTCTTTACACGACAACGCTCGGTCAGCCGTCCAAACGCCAACTCCTCGCCACGGCCGGTGGTTCAAACTCGACGGTCATGCTCGCCTTCGCTGCTTCCGGTTCACTGGCCAACCTCTACCTCCGCAACGCATGGGAGTGGCCCTACCTCACCACACTCACCGCCTTCCTCAACGCAAGTGCCGGACCCCACCGGCGCGCCGCACACTGAGCACGCGAAACGCTGTGCACCGCGAATCACGCAGCACGAAAAGCGAATAGCGGATAAGCGACTTCGCCGATAAGCGAACAGCGAATAAGCGAATAAGCGATTAAGCGATTAAGCGATTAAGCGAATAAGCGAATAAGCGAATAAGCGAATAAGCGAATAAGCGAATAGGCGAATAAGCGTCACTCCAACTTCTTCATCTTCGGCCACGCTTTCCGCAGGTCCCAGCCGCGCGGATGCTGGACGAGGAAGAGGGTGAAGTGTTCCTGGTCCATGGCGTAGGGGTGGCCGATCTCGGCCATCGGTTTCACCACGGCGAACTTGCGCTCCAGGGTCTCCCGGTCGTCGCCGAGGACGAGGAGGCTGTCACCGGTGTACTGGCGAGGACCCCAGGTCCAGTTGGAGACGTGCGTACCGATCGATTTCGGCAGACCGTAGCGCGGTCCGTAGAAGTCGATCGCGCCTGACTGTCCGTAGTCATTGCCGAAGATGGCCGTCTGCGCGCGCTGGTCGGGAGGAAGGCTGTACCAGGCATGGGCCACGGTGGCGACCATCTCCGGCCAGCCGAAGCGGTCGGCGAAGAGCTGCGGCATGGACGTCGTCTTGCGATGTTCGAAGCGCGGCTGCTGCAGGTGGGTGAGCTGCGTGTAGCGCTCGTAGGCCGCAGGCGGGAGCACGGGCACGAGAATCGGCGCGATGAGCGCGCCACCGATGGCGATGAGCGCGGCATAGGCGACCCCGAGCCAGCGGCGCTGCTCCGTGGCGCGCTCGAGAGTGACAGCGCCGGCGGCGATGAGCATGACGAAGGCCGGGAAGAGGTAGTAGAAGCGCCCGTTCGCCGCAAGCAGCACCGCGAAGGCAATGAGCCAGGTAAGACCGAGGACGCGGAAGCGCTTCTGCGCGCCGAAGAGGAGCGACACGAGGCCGGCGATCCACACCGGCGCCGCCACCGGGCTGGCCATCAAGCCGTCGAAAAGCAGGAAGACCAGAGGGTTCATCTGTACATCGCGGCCGTTGCGCTTGATGTTGGCCAGCATCTCCACGTGCGGAAAGTGATTGCGGATCTCCCACAAAAGGTTCGGCAGGAAGATGGTGAAGGCGATCACGCCGGCCAGCACGAACCAGCGGTTGAACATGAGCTTCCGATCCGCAGTGAGCAGCAACGCCATGACGATCGAGAACCCGAAGACGAGCATCGTGTGCTTGTTCAAAAGCCCGACGCCCGACAGCAGACCGAAGACTAGCCACCAGCGCGGATCGCCGCCTTTCAGGATGCGCACGACGACGATGGCGCAGCCGGTCCAGATCAGCGGCTCGATGGCATTCATCGACAGGTAACTGCAGAACACGAGGTATCCGGGCGCCACCGCGACGACCAGCGCCGCCACGATCTGCGCGAACCGCCCCCCGCCCAGCTCGCGCACCAGCACTCCCGCCAGCAGCACCAGCCCCGCCCCCGCCAGCGAGGGGAAGAGGCGGATGGAGTACGGCGAGTCGCCGAAGAGATGCCGGGTCAGCCAGGCCTGGAAGGCCGTAAGCGGCGGCATGTCGATGAACCCCCAAGCCAGGTGCTGCCCGCAGGCCAGGAAGTACAGCTCGTCGATGAAGAAGCCGTAGAGCGTCGCCGTGGCCATGTGGAAGGCGAGGGTGAGCGTGGCGAGCAGGGCAACGATTCTGTTCATGCGCGGCAAGATCGGCTCGCGCCGCAGCCGGGGCCACGAGTTTGGGACGGGCGGAGGGGAAGGGGGATGAGCGGCTTGAAGTGAGGAGTGGTTAGAAGGTGAGTGGCTAGGCTTCTTCGGCCTGCCCTGGTACACCTAACCACTCACCTTCGAACCACTCCTCACTTCAAGCCGCTCATCCCCCCATCCCTCCTTTCATCCCACAGGAGAAGCGCGCGGCCGCCGGTCGCGTTACTCTCCTCACCGTGCGCGTCAAGCCCGCAATTCTCATCTTCCTGGCCTTCACCTTCATCGGGCTGCTGAACTTCAGCATCGTCGAGGCGAGCTGGCTGGCGGAGGAAAACAGCCGCGCGGCGAAGTATCCGTTCGTCTGGGAGATCACCGGTGCCTACGGCGTGCTTCTGCTCCTTCCCGCGCTGCTCTTCGTCTTTCGCCGGTGGCCGATCGACCGGCTCTCGCGCGTGCCCCTGCACGTGGCCGTCTTCGTGACCTTCGCGGTCTCGCACACGCTGCTGATGTGGGGCAGCCGTGAGGTGATTTACCGCCTCCTTGGATGGGGAACGTACGACTACGGCGCGATGCGTTACCGCTTCCTCATGGAGGGGCAGAAGCAGATCATCATCTACGTCGCCCTCTACGGCCTCCTCCGTTTCCTGGCCTACCTGCGCGTCAACCGGGAGCGCGACGCCCAGCTCACCGAGGCGCGGCTGGCGGCGCTGAAGATGCAGTTGCAGCCGCACTTCCTCTTCAACGCCCTGAACATGATCGCCTCGCACGTCCGCGACGATCCGGAGACGGCCGCGGCGATGATCGAGCACCTCTCCAGCTTCCTCCGGGCGACGCTGCGCAGCTCCGCGGCACAGGAAGTACCGCTGCGGGAGGAGATCGACTTCCTCGACAGTTACCTGGCCATCATGAAAGCGCGCTTCGAGGAGCGTCTGCGCGTAGACGTCACCCTTCCTGCCGACGTGCGGGAAACGCTCGTGCCCCACCTGCTGCTGCAGCCGGTCGTCGAGAACTCGATCACGCACTCGCTGAAGGACCACGCCCGCCGCGCCGAGATCCGCATCGCCGCCGAGCACCGCGGCGACCGCCTGCGGCTGACGATCGAAGACAACGGCCCCGGCCTCCGTGAGGACGCCGCCGTCTCCGGCAACGGCATCGGCCTGGCCAATACGCAGGCCCGGCTCCGTCACCTGTACGGCGACCGGCAGCAGCTCACGCTCGCCAACCGCGACGAGGGCGGTCTGCGCTTGACCATCGAACTGCCGTGGAGAACGGCGTGACGGCGCAGGTCAGCACGCGGGTCCTCATTGCCGACGACGAGGCTCCCGCCCGCCGCCTGGTGCGCTCGTACCTCGGCGGCCGCGAGCACGTCGAAGTGATCGGCGAGGCGGAGAACGGCCTGGAGGTCGTCGATGCCGTCCGCTCGCTCGAGCCGCAACTGGTCATCCTCGACATCCAGATGCCCGGCATGACCGGCTTCGAGGCCATCGAAGCCATCGGCGCCGAGCACATGCCGGCCGTCATCTTCGCCACCGCCTACGACGAGTTCGCCCTCCGCGCCTTCGACGTCCACGCCGTCGACTACCTGCTCAAGCCCTTCTCGCGCGACCGCTTCGACCGGGCCTTCGACCGCGCCCTCACCCAGATCGGGAGTGACCGGCAGAACATCACCCGCCTCATCGCCTCGCTGCCGCAGACACCGGCGCACCTCGAGCGCCTCGTCGTGCGTCACGGCGAGCGGCTCTTCTTCGTCGCCGCGCGCGACATCCTCCACCTCACCGCCGAAGGCAACTACGTCCGCGTCCACACCGCCGGCGGCGCGCATCTGATCCGCGGCACGCTGGCCGACCTCGAGACGCGTCTCGACCCGGGCCGCTTCGCCCGCATCCACCGCTCCGGCGTCGTCAACATCGACGCCATCCAGGAGGTGCGTGCCCACGCTCACGGCGACTACCTCATCGTGCTGAACACCGGGGCCGTCCTCCGACTCTCGCGGCGCTATCGGGAACGGCTGCTGGGCGAGTGATCTACCTCGTCTCACCTTCGCGAGCGGTGGTTATTCGCATCTTCGTGTCCCGTCATGGAAAGCGCCCGGTGCAAGCTCCTCCAGCACGCCCATCGTTTTCATGACGCGCAAACAACGCCTTCATCCTCAAATGGTTGAGGCTGTTCCCTTCTTTTGGGAAACGTGACCCACATCACGCGCGGGGCCACTGCACAGCCGAAGATGGAGGGTGATGACAGCTCCTCCGCGCCGCCGTTGGAACGACGATCGTCAGTCCAAGGCCGGCGAACCGGTGGCCCTCGTCGTCGAGCACGACGGGGCGTATCGCGACTACCTCGCTTCGCTGGCACGGCGCATCGGTTTTGCCGCCGAAGAGGCAAGCGACGGCGACACCGCCATGGCTTCGCTGGCCCGAACGCCCGCGGACTTCATCATGGTCGACCAGGACGTGCCGCGCCTGAGCGGTGTGGACCTCATCTCGCGCGTGCGGTCGGACGAAGAAGTGAAGGACGTCTATGCGGTGATGCTCACCGGCCGCGATGACGTGAACATGAAGCTCTCGGCCCTCGCCGCCGGCTTCGACGACCTGGTGCCCAAGAGCTCCGCCGAGGAAGAGCTGCTGGCCAAGATCACCGCGGCGCGGCGCATCGTGGCCCGGCAGCGGGCGCTCGCCGAGAAGATGCACGAGATGTACGGCCTGGCCATGCACGACGAGCTGACCGGGGTCTTCAACCGCCGCTTTCTCCTCGCCGAGCTCACCCGCCTGCTCAACAACGGCGCCAGCGTCGGCCTCGTGCTGTTCGACCTCGACGACTTCAAGGTGGTCAACGACACGTTCGGCCACCTGGCGGGCGACCGCGTGCTCCGCGACCTCGGTGCGCTGTTCCACGGCACCACCCGCCCCGACGATCTGATCGCCCGCTACGGCGGCGACGAGTTCGTGCTCATCACCCGCGACGTTCCCGCAAACGAGCTCACCCGCATCGCCGACCGCATCGCCGGCGAGATCCGCAGCCTGAAGTGGTCCACCGGCGAATCGACCTTCGGCATCAACGTCACGTCCGGCGTGGCCGCCTCGGCAAGCGCCGCCTCCCCTCTCGAGCTGCTCGAAGCCGTCGACCGCGCCCTCTACCGCAGCAAGGGCGCGCGCAAGAGACCGGAGAGAGGCCCGGAACCGGCAAAGATCGAATTGATCCGCTGACGCGGGTACGGCGTTGCGGGGTAACCCTGTCACCCCAGCACCCGCTTCTCACTTCTGCCCGAAGAAGAACTGGAATGGCAGGTGGCTGCGCATGGCCCAGAAGCGCTCGTTGTGCAGGTCGTGCGGGAAGGCGAAGTAGAGCAGGTCGCGGCCGAACGTGTAGCCGCGGCGGACAAGGAGGTCGCGCATGCTGCGGGTCACCTCGTAGTTGTCGCCCGGCCAGCCGCTGTCCAGGTAGAAGCGGACGTCGCGCTTCGGCTCGTTCGCCACGCGCTCGAGCAGGTCGTCGTTGTAGGTGAACGTGCTGGACATGCACGCGGCATTGCCGAAGACGTCCGGCCACTGCCAGCCGAGGTAGAACGAGACCACGCCTCCCAGCGAGGAGCCCATCACCGCAGTGTTCTTCGCATCCGGCAGCGTGCGGTAGTCACGGTCGATCGACGGTTTAACCCCCCCCACGGGGAACCGGCCGTAGTCGACGTAGCCGTCGGGCGTGTATTCGTGCATCCGGCCCCGCGAGTAGATGCCGACGACGAGGACCTCGTCGATGATGTTCATGGCGTCGAGCGTGTTCATCGTCTCGTCCACCCGCCACTCGTTCCCGCCGTACGCCTCCTCCGGAAAGAAGAGGTTCTGCCCGTCGTGCATGTAGAGCACGGGATAGCGCTTGAGCGGGTTCTCGTCATAGCCGGGCGGATGGAAGACGCGGAAGCGGTGGCCGTCCAGCTCCGTCAGCGCGCAGGCGTTGCAGTGCGGCTCGGCCGTGAAGTGCGGATAGACCTCCTTCGCCGCCGCATCCGTGGTGATGACGAGATAGTTGTCACCCTGCGACCAGGTGACGGTGTCTCCGTCGCGGAGGAGGGGCTTGAAGTAGACGAACGGCCGCTCGGCGGGAAGGACGAACTCGAAACGGCCGGTAGCGACGGCGTCCGGCTCGACGTCGCGCTCCCAGTCGTCGTCGGTACGAAGGATCAGCGCGCCGTCCTGGAGCGGGTAATGAACGACGATCCGTACATCAGCAGCCATGCCAGAAGCCCCCAGAAGGAGACGTTGACCATCATGAGCGCGACCACGACGGCGCTCCGCGCGCGGAGGGAGAGGTCGCCGAAGCCGCCCTGCGGAAACACGATGTGCAGCACCGTGAAGGCCGGCCAGGCCGGCCACTCCCACGACCCGAACCACGCTCCGAGCGTGACCCCGAGGCCGATGAGAGCGGCGGTGAACCCCCGGCTGATTCTCATGCCGGCAGCGGAATGAGGGCGCCATGGACCTTGGCGGCCTCCTCGGACAGAAGAAAGGCGATCGTCTCCGCGACCGACGCCAGCGGAACGCGGCGTGCGTCGGGCATCGCCTTGCGGGACGCCGGCGTGTCGAGCGTGTCCGGCAATAGGGCGTTCGCGGTGATGGGCGTTCCGGCCAGTTCCGCGGCCGCGACCTGAATGAGCGTGTTCAGCCCGCCCTTGGCGATCTGGTAGGCCGCGGAGCCCGCGGACCGCGACAACGTGGCGATGGAGCTGATGGCCACGATCCGTCCAGGCGCATCCCGCCGCATCGCCTGCATGGCCTCCCGAAGGATGAAGAACGAGCTGGTGAGATTGAGGCCGATCATCGACTGCCAGGCGTCCGTCGCCGTCTGCGAGAGTACACCTCCGGCGTAGCCGCCGGCCATGTGCACGAGGCCGTAGGGCGCACCGAACCGCGACACCGCCGCCGCGACCACAGCGCGGACGCTCGCCTCGTCGCTCAGGTCGGCCTGGATCGAATGTTCCCCGACCGGCTCGCGCGTCAGCAGAACGCAGCGATAGTCGCGGGACAGGCGCCCCACCACCGTCGTTCCCAGGCCGCCCGTGCCTCCGGTCACCAACAGAGTTTTCATCGCTCCACTGCCTCCTGCACGTGTCGTTGCATGCTACACGCCTCGCACGTGGCCGGGGGTCGGGTTGGTTTGGCGGGTTGCGAGGTTGCGGGGTTGCGGCTTGCTCTGCCAATCCGTTCACCATCTCCCTTCGTACATCGGGCAAAGGAGAGACGAGATGGCCACCATCATGCTCATGCACTGGCCCGAGGTGACGGAAGGGCAGTACCAGGAAGCGCGAAAGCTCGTGAACTGGGAAGGCAATGTCCCCAAGGGCGCGAAGTTCCACACCTCCTGGTTCGCCGGCGACGGGTTTCATGTCTTCGACCTCTGGGACACCCAGGACGACTTCGACGCGTTCCTCCGCGAGCGCCTCGGCCCCGCCATCGCCCAGATCGGCATCCAGGGACAGCCGAACGTCCAGTTCGAAACGTCCCTGGCGATCTTTGCGCCGAATCCATAGCAAGAAAAGAGTGCCGAGTGCTGAGTGCCGAGGGCGGTACGAAGGCACTCGGCACCCCTCAGCACTCAGTACCCGGCACTCAGCACTCGGCACTTGCTCCCGCGTGTACCATGCGCGCGCGATGAAGCTCCGTGCGCTTTCTCTCCTCGCTCTCGCCGAGCTGCTGGCCATGGGACTCTGGTTCGGGGTCTCGGCGGTGGCGCCGCAGATTGCGAAGGAGTGGCATCTCGACGACGGAACGACGGCGTGGCTGACGCTTTCCGTGCAGCTCGGGTTCGTGGCGGGGACGCTCCTGAGCGCGCTGTTCAATCTCGCCGACGTCATCCGCGCCCGGCACCTCTTCGCCCTCAGCGCGTCTCTTGGCGCCGCGGCGAACGCCGTGCTGGCATGGCAGGTCCACACCGTCGCGCCGGCCATCGCTCTGCGCTTCGTCACCGGCGCCTGCCTGGCCGGCGTCTACCCGCCGGGCATGAAGCTCGTGGCCACCTGGTACCGGGAAGGACGCGGCTTCGCGCTCGGCGTCATCGTCGGCGCACTCACGCTCGGCAAGGCATCGCCCTATCTCGTCAACGCTTTCGGTTCGTCGAACTGGCGGACCAACGTCGGCCTGGCTTCCGTCATCGCCTCGGCCGGCGCGCTCGTCGTCGTCTTCTTCGTGCGCGAAGGCCCGTTCGCCCTGCCCAATCAGCCGTTCGACCTGGCCCAGGTGGCGCAGGTCGTCCGCAACCGCGGCGTACGGCTGGCCAACCTCGGCTACTTCGGCCACATGTGGGAGTTGTACGCGATGTGGACGTGGACGCCGGTGATGATCCGGGCCAGCCTCGCCGCCACGGGCGACAAGCCGGTCTATGCCGAGGCGGCGTCGTTTCTCGTCATTGGCAGCGGCGCGCTCGGTTGCATCGCGGCCGGCCGCCTCGCCGATCGCATCGGGCGGACCATCGTGGCCTCGGCGGCCATGGCCGTGAGCGGCGCCTGCTGCATCGCCATCGGATTCCTCTACGGCGGCGCCCCCATCCCGCTCCTGATCGTCGCCGCGATCTGGGGAGCGACCGTCGTGGCCGACTCGGCGCAGTTCTCCGCCTGCGTGACTGAGCTCGGCGATCCCCGCTACATCGGCACGGCGCTGACCATGCAGACGTGTATCGGCTTCCTCATCACCACCGCCTCCATCCGCATGATGCCGCCCCTCGTGGCCCGCATCGGCTGGCACTATGCCTTTGCCGCCCTGGCCATCGGGCCGTTCCTCGGAATCATCGCCATGCTGCGGCTTCGGGCCGTCCCGGAGTCGGTGAGGATCGCCCAGGGGCGGAGGTGACGTTTCGGGGCCTCCCGCGATCTCGGGACTGATTACATCGTGTGATTGCAAAGTCAGTCGTTTGAACCGACGACCGGAAACAGCTCCAACACGCGATCGTAGAGACTTTTCGCGTCCGGTGTGGAACGTTTGAGGGCAATCTCCGCCAAGCGGATCATGGCACGCGCGATATCCTCGGTGATACCGTGCTCGAGCGCCTGCTCGAGGATTTCTCGCAACAGGCTTGTCGAGCCCAGCCCGCTGGTGTCCATAAGTTCGATCCAACTCTGGATGGCCTCCTTCCTTGGACGGCGGCGAATGCCCGAGCTGCGAACGAACGTCGCCTCGATATTGGCCACCTCCGGCGCCAGACGCTCGATCGCCTCCGCGCCCGTACCGGCGCTCTTGTTTAACAACTCCATGTAGTGGGCGTCAGCGCGCAGCTTGTCCTCTGTCGCTGGCGCATGTTGCTGCGAGACGTACTCACGCAGCGGAACAACCATGCGAACGCGCCTCCCCTCGTCCATGACAAGCGAGCGCCCGCGCAACTCGTCGGCCGCATCGTCGGGCTTCAAGAAAACACTCGGCAAGTCGCGGTGCGCCACTCCCTCAGGGAAGAGCGCCAGAACCGAGAGTAAGCGACGCGCATCGATCGTCAGGGCGCCAATCGACAGCTCATAGAAGGCCGCACGATCGTCGATCGTCGTGGAGCGCATCACCTTCCAGCGATTCCACACCGTCTCCAGGGAAGAGTATCGCTCCGCGAACGGTGCCATCAGAGTGATTTCCAACGGTATACCGTCGAGAAGTCCGAGAATGCGCGGGAGATACGGATCTTTCGCAAATTCTTTCTTCGATCCGGCCAGGAACGCATAGCGCGCCGCCGTGTCGGACAGTCTCTTCGGTTCGATCCGGCCCCCCCATGCCACTTTGCGCGGCCGCTGCGAGCCGCGGAGGGTCACGACTAACGCAAGCGACTCTATGTTTGCGAGATCGACGAGCAGTTGCTCAACGTTGTCGCGATCCCAGTCCAGCGGCGTTTCGGCGTTGTCGAGGACGAGCGCGGCGGGCCCCTTCTTCATCAGGGCGAGAACATCGCGCTCCGTCTCGCCGGTGACGGCGACGCCGGCGGCCTGGGCGATCGCTGCCACCACTTCCGCCCGACTCTTCGCGCCATGGCATCGCACGAACCACCGGCGGCCGCGAAAGGGGCGCGCAACCGCCTTGTTCTTAATTGCCTTCTTTGCGATGGGTGTTTTCCCGATGCCAGGGGCCCCTTGAATCAACATCGTCTGGGGACAGTTCTTCGACAGCCCCCTGACCACTCGGCTCACTTCCCTGGAGCGCCCAAAGCAGTAACCGACGGGCGGTAGAGCCTCGGCCGGGATCCGCCGATCCGCGAACGTCTTGCGCAGAAACGGCGTGAGATCGTGGTAGCCGTCGCCGTACGAGATGAACGCCAGACAGGAGCCCGGATAACGCTGTCGAAGCGGCTCCTTCTCACTCGTACGACAGAGGCAGTAGTGACGATACCCGGACCTTCTGAAGAGTCTGTCGATCCACTCGATCAGGGGACCTAAATTCGGATCGCTCAGGCCATCGCCGCAACCGATGAAGAGCAACGTGTCGTGGATGGAGATCGCTTTCTGGATGGCTTGTGCATGCTCGCTGTGTTGCAGCGCCTCGTAAGAGCGGATGCCGAGGATCACCGACTCGGGACGATCAAAATAGCCGTGCAGATGCAGGACGCCTTTGCGGTCGCCGTGGACGAATTCGGAGACGGCTGCCACATCGGTCCAGTCGATGTCTTGGAGACCGTCGCGGCCGCGGCTGAGCAAATCGTCGTAATTCGTCGTGGCGATGCGAGCGCCGAGGTCGTGGATCGCATCGATGAGCGTGCGGTCGCGCAGTTCCAGCTTGCCGAGGCTGCGGTTCAGCCAGACGCGGAATTCGCCGCCGCCCGACCCGCCGAGCGCTTCCGTCAGGCGCTCGGCGACCTCGATGCGACGCGCGGGATCGTTTTCGTCCAGTTGCCCAAGGAGCCTCTCGCCTTCCGCGTCGGTGAGCCGGCTCGTCCCAGCGCAATGGCTGATTCCAGCGCGAATCAGGCCGTCCCACGAGGCGCAAAAATCTCCCGTGGCTTGAATCGACGCGCCGCTCCCGACGACGATCAGCACCCTGTCGGCCGACAGGTCCTTCCGCAGGTCATCGATGAGAACCCCCTGACCCATTGATGGAATTATGCTCGTGAGCTAGCGAGCGGCGTAGGGATACTCGCACGAAATGCTATCTCCCGTGACGAGAGCAATTGAGGTTGACGTGTGGTTGCACAGGGCGAAGACCATTATTGCGATGTGTGCGCGCGAATCGCGTTGGGTGCCAGCTTCAATAAGCCGAAAACATTATCGCGTGCGCCCGCGTCGCTCACTCCGCGAGCGGTAAGTGCGCGCGGACGCGCGTGCCGCGGCCCGGCGCGGAGTCAATCTCGAGGTCTCCTCCGGCAAGGGTGACGCGCTCCTGCATGCTGAGCAGGCCCTGGCTTCCCGCCTCGATGGCGCGCTTGCGCGCGGCCGGCACATCGAAGCCGCGACCGTCGTCGCGCACCACCAGTTGAAGCGTGCCATCGGCTTTGCTGAGCTCCAGCTCGACAAGGTGCGCCTGCGCGTGACGAACGACATTGGTCAGCGCCTCCTGCACGACGCGGAAGCAGGTCATCTCCACGGCCGCCGGCGGCCGGCGGGCGAGGGGAGCGATCGCCAGGCGGAACTCGAGTCCAGCGCGTTTCGCCTCGTGCTCCACGTGCCACCGTAACGCCTCTTCCAGCCCGAGCTCGTCGAGAAGCGCCGGGCGGAGGGCCTGGGCCAGATCACGCATGCGCGCGATGGCGCCGTCGACCAGTTCGATGCTCTCGGAGCCATCGCCCTCCAGTCGCTGAAGGTTGAGCTTGAGGGCGAACAGCACCTGCCCGAAGTCATCGTGAAGCTCGCGGGCAACCGCGCGGCGCTCCGCCTCCTGGGCCTCGATCAGCTTGCGCGACAGTGCCTCCATCTCCTGCGCCCGGAGCCCCAGCTCCTCCTCGGCGTGTTTGCGCTCGGTGACGTCGGCATTGGTTCCGTACGCGCGCAGGGGCCGGCCGGCCGGGTCGCGGACGATCGTGGCCCGGCCGAAGATCCAATGCACGCTGCCGTCGGGCCAGAGGACGCGGAACTCGATGCTGTCCGGCCCCGTACCGTCATGCAACTGTTCGCGGCGGCGCATGACCCAACCACGGTCGTCAGGATGGACAGCCTCGACGTAGTCCTCCATCGTACCCTTGCCGAGGTCGTCGCCGAAGAAGAGACGCCGGTTCGCTTCCGTGTTGAGAATCTCGCCGCTGACCAGGTCCTGCTCCCAGCTTCCGGTCCGCCCCAGCTTCTCCGCCTCGACCAGCAGCCTCTCGGTGTTGCGCAACGCCTCCTCGGCACGCACGCGCTCGGTCACATCCTCGTTGACCACGACCGCGCCGGTGATGACGCCATCCGCGTCGTGAATGGGTGCCGCGTAGTTCTCGATGGTCCTGCGCTCTCCGTCGAATGTCTCGATGTCGATCAGCTCGTCGCGGGTGGTTTGACCCTCGTCGAGCGCACGGTGCGAAGCCCAGTCGCCAGCGGCGATGGGCTGTCCCGTGCCGTGCCGGAACCCCTTGCTCCTTGCCCACCGCTCCTCCCCGGAGGCAATCAGCACACCCCAGATGCGGTTGGAGGCCGGATTGTGCAGCACGACGTCTCCGGCCCGATTCAGCACCACCACACCCACCGGGAGGGTGTCGAGAACTCGTCGCAACCGCGTTTCGGCATCCTTCATCTGGCTGATGTCAATCATGGCGCCGACGGCGTGGCGAGCCCGCCCGCCGGCGTCGCGCGCGATCGCGCACCTCGAGGCCACCCATGCCCAGGAGCCATCCCTGCGCCGGAAGCGGTACTCGTTCGACCAGCCGGAAGCGCCGCTCTGGATTGCCTGGGAGGCGATTTGTTCGACCTGCTCGAGGTCGTCCGGATGGACGCGCTCGCGCCACCAACTGATGTGGTTCACCACCTCGTCGCCGTGGTAGCCGAAAATCGATTCGAGGTTCCGGTCCCAGCTCAACGTGTCGCTTTGAAGATCTCGCTCCCACACCGCCTCGAAAGCGACGTCAGCGAGCAACCGGTCCCGCGCCTCGCTGCGTCTGCGTGAAGCCCTCGTAACGGACATGTGCGGCGGCATCGTGTTTCCGGATCGATTCATTATGGCCTGGATATGCCCAGGTCCTCGGCGGCGGCGCGGAGGAGCTCGCCGACGCTCCAGGCCTGGGCGATGCAGCCGCGCGGCGTGTGGGGCGGGTTGCCGTCGAAGATCTCGGAGATGCTGCCGGCACAGGCCTCGGCGAGGTGGGGCTCGAAGTCCGCGAGGATGCGCCGCCCCTCGGCGATGCCTGCTTCGCCGCGGATGCGCACCAGCGCCGTGAGGTAGGGGCCCAGCAGCCAGGACCAGACCGTGCCCTGGTGATAGGCGCCGTCGCGCTCGCGCGGGCCGCCGGCGTACGTGCCGATGAAGCGCGGATCATCGGGAGCCAGCGAGCGGAGGCCGCGGGGCGTGAGCAGCTCGCGCCCGACCGTCGCCAGCACCCGCTCCGCATACGGGCTCTCCAGGATGGGATGGGGCAGGCTGATGGCGAAGAGCTGGTTCGGGCGGATGGCGGCGTCGGATTCCGTATGGTCGTTGCGATAGCGCACGACGTCGTAGAGCGCGTCCGTGTGCTCGTTCCAGAACAGCTTCTGGAAGCGGATACGCACCCGGGCGGCGGCCACGAGGAGGCGCCGCATCTCGACCTCCGTCCCCCACCGGCGCTCGAAGTCCGCCAGGATCAGGAGCGCGTTGTACCAGAGCGCGTTGATCTCGACCGGCTTGCCGTCGCGCGGCGTGACGACCCAGTCGCCGACCTTCGCGTCCATCCAGGTCAACTGATCGCCGGCGTTTCCGGCCATGAGCAGGCCGTCCTCATCGACGTGAATGCCGTGCCGCGTGCCCCGCTCGTGCCAGGCCACGACGTCCCGCAGCACGGGCAGAAGGTGCTCCTGCACGAACGCTTCGTCGCCCGTGTAGTCGAGGTACTTCTGCGCGGCCACGAAGAACCATAGCGTTGCGTCGACTGTGTTGTACTCCGGCGCTTCGCCGCCGTCGGGGAAGCGATTCGGCAGCATCCCCTCGCTCACGCTCTCTGCGAATGCCGTAAGGATCCGCCGCGCGTCGTCGAAGCGGCCGGTGGTGAGGCAGAGGCCGGGCAGGGCGATCATCGTGTCGCGGCCCCAGTCGGTGAACCAGTGATAGCCGGCGATCACCGTCCTGTTGTCAGTACCGCGGCGAACGATGAACTGATCGGCAGCCAGCGTGAGCGTGCGGATCATCGCTCCCTCCACGCCGCGCACGAGCGCCTCGCGCCGCCGGCGCTCTGCGTCGAACAGCACCAGCCCGTCGCGGCCGCGAGGATCGTCCGTCGAGGCGATCACCGCGAAACGTTCGCCCGGCGACAGCTTCCGCAGCATCGTCCCCGGCGTGAAGAGGTCTTCCTCCGCGTCGAGGCCCCGCTCCTTTTCGACGGCGTACTCGAAGCGATACCACCAGTCGGGAGCGGCTTGAAACGTCGCCCCCGGAGCGGAGAGAAAGAGCGAGGGCAACGCCAGAATGCCGTCCTCGAAGCGCACTTCGTGCGGCCCGCCGGCGTGCCCGAGGCTGTGGTAGTCGCGCTGCGTGACGAAAGGCCGCAGCTCGAGCTCGACCTCGCCCGCCGACGCGTCACCCGGCGCGACCAGGCCAGGCGCGACCATACCTCCCGCTGCGAGGACTTCGTAGACGATGACCGTCGTGTTCTCGCCGTGGATGGCGGCCACCGTCTTGCGAAGGCGCGCCCCGCCGGCGGCGAGCTCGAACGAAGGGAAGAGATCGCGCTCGAATGCGACGAGTAGCTCGAAGCCGCGCGGATGGATCGCTCCCGGGAACTGGTTCGTGGCCAGGTCGGTCCAGGTGCCGCCGGCGCCGAGGCGCTCATCGAGCTTCGACAGCAGGACTACGCGCCCGACGGGCGGATGCAGGGCCGCGACGAGCAGACCGTGATACCGCCGCGTATTCGCGCCGCAGGCCGTCGAGCCGGCGTATCCGCCGAGTCCGTTGGCCTCGAGCCATTCGAGACGGGTGGCACGCTCGAAGTCGGAGCCCGGAGTAATCCTCATGCCCCGTCGATGCCAACACGCCCAAGGCGCTTCACGCCGCTCACAGCTTCCCCAGCCGCTCCTTCCATCGCGCCCACGCCTCATCGCGCGCCTTCTTGTTGCCTGCGTAGGCGTCCTTCGTTTTCTGGTCGGCGTCGGCAGGCGGAGGCGGAGCATCGCCGGCGCGCATGAAGCCGTGACCGGCGCCTTCGTACGTCACCACCTCGTAGCTCTTCTTTGCCGCCGTCATCAGCTCCTGCGTCTTCGGCACGGTTGCGCCGACGCGCGCGTCGTTACCGCCGTAGAAGCCGTACACCGGCGCCTTGATCGCGGCGATGGCATCCGCCGACTCCGGCCCCGTACCGTAGAAGACGAATGCCGCAGCGAGGCTGGGGCGGTTCGTGGCGAAGCGAAAGGCCTGCCCGCCACCCCAGCAGAAACCGGCCACGGCCACCTTGCCGTTGGCGGCGGGCAGTTTGGCCACGTAATCGGCGGAGGCGTTGAGGTCGGACGTGATCTGGTCGGGCGGAAGGTCGCGGATGGCCTTTCCCACCGCGCCGGCGTCCAGCGAGCTCGTGCCGCCGCCGTTCGGTCCCATGCCGGAGAGCAGGTCCGGCGCGATGGCGATGTAGCCCGCCGCCGCCAGTTCGTCGGCCTCCATCTGCACCCAGTCGCTCATGCCGAAGATCTCGTGAATGACCACCACGGCTGTGGCCTTGTGGCTCACCTCGGGATAGACGACGAAGGCGCTCACTGTGCGGCTGCCGCTCTTCAGATTCACCCATTCGCCGTGGCGCGACGACTTGTCGAGTGCCTGCCGCGCCCAGTTCACCGCCGGCGCAGGCTGTGCCGCGGCGGCGGCCGCATGCTCGGCATGTGCAGCGGTACTGGTGCCCTGCGCAAAGGCGCAGACGGCGACGGACAGAAAAAAGGTCACGGCGATGATGCAGCGTTTCATTCGTTCCTCCCCAGATCGCATGAATTGAGCGTGACAGCTTACGCTCTCACACGGGGCCTGAGCGCGATACCTGATACCCGATACCGCTGTACCCGACACCCGCCACCCGGCACCCGTCACCCGCGACCCGCCACCCGGCACCCGGCACCCGGTACCCGGCACCCGGCGCGCCCTTCACATCGCCGCGCGCACCGAAGCCACCTCCGGTGTCCGCCAGGGCGTAGCGGCCAGCCGGTCCATGACAGCGTGCGCCTCGGGGCGGTGGTTCGCCTTCAGGTACGCGCGCGCCAGGAGCAGCGCCGCTTCGCCGTTGGGGCGGAGGGCGTAGTTACGCTCGGCGAGCGACACGAGGTCGGGACGCGCCTCACGCCAGAGGAGCGCGTCGCGGATGAGGTGGCCGATGGCGGCGTCGGGGTAGAGCGCGAAGCGCTCGGCGTTGCGGCGATCCGCCTCGGCATACAGCTTCGCCGCGGCGGCGCGATCCGTGCGCTCGACAATCCGGCCGAGGGCGTTGAGGTATTCGGGATTGTGTGTATCGCGGATGACCTTCTCGTACAGCGCGATGGCTTCGCGCGTCTTTCCGCTCGCGGCGAGCGCTTCGGCAATGTGCTCCTCGACCAGCCAGTAGCCGGAATAGGCGCGATCGGCGCGGCGGTAGTGCACGAGCGCCGCGTCGTACTGCCGCCGCTCGAATTCCAGCAGCCCGAGTTGCAGCTCGATCCAGGCGAATGACCTCATCTCCTTGATGGAAATCGAATCCTCCGCCTTCGAGTACGCCGCCATGGCCCCCGCCACGTCCCCCGTGCGCGACTGCAGGTACGCCAGGCGCGCCGTATCGTCCCAATGTCCGTCGTCCGCGATGGCCGCGTCGTACTCGCGCCGGGCCGCCGTGTAATCGCCGCGCTGGAAGGCCAGATCGCCGCGCAACGCGGCCACGCCGCGCATCTCCGGATCGAGCACGGCCAGGTCGCTCTCCGCCTCACGCAACTGGTGCAGCTTGAAACGGAACTGGGCCCGCAACAGCACGAGATCGGGGATGGCCCCGGCCCGCGCGAAGGCTTCATCCATGGCATGTTCGGCGGCCTTGAAATCGCCGAAATCCGCCGTCAGCGACGCGCGCGTGTAGAGCAGCCCCGCCCGATGGAGCGTCCGGTCGGGCTCCGCTGGATACTTCTTCGGCAGCGCCGCCAGCGACGCGTCGACCGTCTGCAGCTCGCGCTGATAGTCGGGAGGCCCCGCCTTCTTCGCCGGAAAGACCGGGAGGAATCCGGCCACGACGATGACGGCGGCGGCAAGGGTCCAGAGCACGTGACGGGTTCGCATGTTCGTTGTCCGTTGTCCGTTGTCCGTTGTCCGTTGGTCGTTGTCGTTATTGGTTAGTCGTTGTTGTTGTTCGTTGCCGTTCAGTGTCACGAACAACGGACAACGAAGGACGGACAACGAACCTCACCAGGGCTCCGCAAGGTAGGGGAACTCCTTGAGGAACGGCTTGTCGTTGTGCAGCGGATTGGGAGGCGTGTGCGGCTCGATGTTCACGGCGTCCCAGAGCTCCTGGCTGCCGAGCGTTTCGAGAGTGCAGGGCTTGCCGGCGCACGTCTTCGAATGGTCGAGGAAGATGCCGAGGAAGCGCGTGGCCACCTGGTCCTCCAGCCGCCGGCCGAAGGGCCACGTGCCGGTGGTGTCCATGTCGACCGCTTCGACGTTCGGGATGAAGATCTCGTAGGGCTTCTTCAACGGAATGTCGAGGTGCTTCGGGTTCCACGAGTCGTCGGGCATGTTCAGCGTCTGGAAGAAGCACTTCTTCACGCGGGGGAAAGCCTCAATGGCCAGCGAATAGGTCCGGTAGACGGAGACCGGGGAGTTGTCGTGATCGAAGCAGGTCGGGAGGCCGAGGGCGCTGACGGACGGACCGAAGCCCCATCCGAGGTGGCCGAAACGCGTCACGAAGTGGCGGGCCAGCGAGATGTTGTTCGCGCCGAGCTGGCGGCTGTCCCACCGTTCGCTGAGCGCCGCGTCGGCGAACGGCACGCCGTCGGTGTCCACGACCTTGTACTGCTCCAGCTCCCGGGAGGCGTCTGTCGGCCTGGTGAAGAGGCGCCGGAACCAGCCGGCGATTCGGCCGAAGAACGAGCGCGGCGGCGTATCGGAAACCGTCTGGAGCTTGGTCGACGCCTTCAGCACGTAGCTCTCGCCCCAGGAATTCACGATGCGGTCGCGCTGCGGATTGTTGGTGACGTAGTCGAGCGGCATCTCCACGATGATCGTGTTGACGTTGCGGCCCGCCTGGGCGTCCTTCCCGCTGTACACGAAGCGGTAGTTGCCGTTGGCGTCCTTGGCGAACTTGTTCCCCTTCCACGTATACGGCCCTGGCGGCAGGTCCTTCTTGCTGCCGCCCGGCCGGCCCCAGTTCGGGTTGGCCGGGTCGTAGTTGAAGAGCGTATTGCCGTCCAGCTCCAGGAGGGTCTTCGGGATCTTCAGCTCGCGCAGGTCCATGGACGCCGTCATCGGCACCTTGTAGTACTGCGGGCCGTAGTTGATCGACCGGAAGAAGCCGGGCAGGTCGTTGAAGAACGCGTCGTCGCGCCCGCCGATGTAGATCTTGATCTGCTTCCCGCCCGGCGCCGTGAGCGTCAGCGACTGGTTCATCGCCACGACCTGCGAGAAGTCGCCGCCAGGGAAGCCCATGAAACGGATGCTGGCCTTGTCGTCGGGCGTGGTCGTGACCCGCACCTCGGCCGGATTCCACTGGGCGTACTTGTGCGCGAAGGCGTCCGCGTACTGCAGGAAGTCCTCGAGGGCGTTGAGGTTCCCTTCGTGCGCCACCCGTGGATCGGCGTGAACGCGGATGCGGTAGAGCATGTCGTGATCGAACACGCCGGCCTTGGGAACCGAGGCGAAGGTGAGCGCCAGCACCACCCGTTCACCGTTCGTCTTGTCGTCGGCCGGCCAGCCGAACATGTCGTACAGGTCGGCCGCGCTGACCGGCACGTCGGAGAAGATGGAGTTCACCGAGTTCGGGTCGTTGTGATCGGCCGCGACCAGGGGCAGAGAGAGAGTGCAGAGGACTGCACACGCGAGCAGAGAGAGAGTGCGCCGCATGAGGATCTCCTCCTAGATCACTAGAGGAGAGGCGTTTGGGCGGCATTCCCCTACCCTGCGGTGCGGGGTTACGAGGTTGCGGGGTTGCGGGGTTGCGGGGTTGCGGGGTTGCGACGAGCCCGGCAACTCTGTAACCCTGCAACCCGGCAATCGCATGACGGACCTCACCTCCCAATATGCCACGAGCGCGAATCTCGCCGCGCGGATCGCGCTGCACCGGCGCTGCAGCGCGAACGCGTATGGCTTCCAGCGCTGGGTGTTCGACCGCCTGGGGCTCGCACCGGGCGTGAAGGTGCTGGAAATTGCCTGCGGGACGGGGAGTCTCTGGCGGGAGAACGCTGATCGGATGCCGTCGCTGGGGCTGGTGCTGTCGGACTTTGCCATGGCCATGCTCCGGACGACGGCCGAGGGGGTTTGCGGTGCACGGTTCGTGAACTGCGCGCTGCCCGACCTCCCCTTCGAGGCCGGAAGCTTCGACGTCGTGATCGCCAATCACATGCTCTACCACGTCGCGGAGCGTGAGCGCGCGCTGGGCGAGATCCGGCGCGTGCTGCGCCACGGCGGCTCGCTCTTCGCCACGACGAACGGCATCGATCACCTTCGCGAGCTCAAGATCCTCATGCAACGCTTCGGCATCGAAGCCAGCGACATCTCCGCCGGCTTCACGCTCGAGAACGGGAAGGCCCAGTTGCGCCGCGTCTTCGACGACGTTCGCTGCGAGGAGTACCCCGACAGCCTGCACGTGACGGAGCCGGCACTGGTACTCGACTACCTGGCTTCGATGAGCGCGAGGTCCGCGGAGGTCGTTCGTGCACGGCGCGACGAGATTCTGGCGGCCATCCAGTTGCCGTTCGAAATCAGTAAATCGAGCGGATTGTTCGTAGTGCGTGGAACGTAGCGCCAAAAGCTCGCGGCTCACGGCGGCAGTAGAATAAGGTTATGAACTATTTGGACATCATCACGGTCGAGCCTGACAAGCGTGGCGGACAGCCATGCATTCGGGGACTGCGGATCACCGTGTCCGACGTCCTGTCATATCTTGCGTCGGGCATGTCCGAGGACGAGATCATTTCCGACTTCCCGGATCTCACACGTGAAGACATTCGCGCAGCGCTCAGCTACGCAGCCGACCGTGAACGCAAGGTCGTGTTTTCACGCGCGTGAAACTGCTCCTGGACCACAACCTCTCACACCGGCTCGTGAACCGCCTGGAAGACTTGTACCCGGAGAGCACGCAGACTCGACTTCTGGGTTTCGGACGTACTGGAGACACGGAGCTTTGGTTTTACGCGAGAACGCATGGCTACATTCTCGTCACCAAAGACAGCGACATCGCCGAGCGTGCAGTATCGCGAGGCGCTCCCCCCAAGGTGATCTGGCTTCGCATCGGCAACTGCACCGTGAATGTCATCGAAGCCGTTCTTCGCCGGAACTTCGATGCGATCCAGAAGTTAAGCGAGGCTCAGGATCAGGTCGTGCTCGAACTGATCGAGTGACAGAGGGTCTGCGACAGCTTCAGAGGCCGGGAGCTACGCCCGCTTGGCCTGCCGCGACGCGGCGGCCGTGTGCCGCGCCCGGCCCTGGCGGCGGGCGACCAGCGGGAGCTGTTTGCGGACGAGGGAGGCGAAGGTCGGCTCGGCGATGGCGATCTCTTCGAGCACCGCTTCCCGTTTCGTGGCCGGCAGTTTGAGGAGCATCGCTTCGAGACGGAGGGCGCTGATCTCGTCGGCGCCCTGCTCGCCGGCGTGCACGAAGGCGGCGTGGTGGTTGAGGTCGTGACGGCCGGTACGGTCGGCCTTGGCGAAGAGCGTGGTCAGGCCGCCCGGCCCGAGACGCTCGATCAGGTCGCCGACCTCGGGGAGCCAGTTCACGAACGACCCCAGACGGTGCATCAGCTCCAGTTCCACGCCGGAGTGGTCGTCGTGCAGGAGCTTGACGATGGTGCGGACGCGGACGAAGCGGTCGCCGCGGTCCCATCCCAGCAGAATGGCGGCGCGGAGGGGATCGGCCAGATCGGCGTTCAGCTCGGTGATGTGGAGCTTGTTCACGCAGGTGCGGATGATGCGGATGGCGCACTCGATGGGCGAGGCGTGGATGGCGTTCCAGGCCACGATGGAGGGCGAGCGATTCGTCCAGGCCTGGTAGCCGCCGGAGGAGTCGTAGATCAGTCCTGTTTCCAGCGCGCATGGCCCACAACCCGCCGTCAACATGCGCGCCGCGATCTCCTTGAGGGTCATCCCCGGCGGCAGCGGGATGAGCATGCGGTCGACGTTCATCAGGCCGTTCAGTTGCAGGGCCGATTCGTCGTGAAAGACGGAGAGGTCGACTTCCATGCCGTGCACGTCCCACAGGACGCCCCATCCCGCCTCCCACAGCGGCTCGTCGGGATTGCGCGAGCGGCGCCGGGGGTAGATGTACTTGGGGAGGAAGCGCATGTCGGGCGAGTCGAGGGCCAGGCCGATGGTGCGTACCAGGTCCTGCCCGACTGGCCGGTCGGCGGCCAGGACAAGATCGAAGTCGCGCATGCGCAACGCGCTGCCGGTGAAGAGATGGTCGAGCAGCGCGGGCGCGCTTCCGCCGCCGATGGCCAGTTTGGTCAGGCCGAACCGATCTCGGAGCTCGTTCGCCACGAGCTCTAGGATCGCCGACAGACGTCGGACTGGAAGCGCTTTCATTTTGTGCATCTGGATCCGATTTTTTACTGCAGGGCAAACCGAGCGGGACGGCGAATGATACACATTTCCAGCCCGGATGGAAGGGGGGCCTCGATCTTTTTCAGGACTTCCGAAGAACCAGTTGCCAGTCCTTCCGGAGAATGGACACTTCCGGCCCGAGCAGCGAGACGAAGGCGTCCAGGGCGCGGCCCGGCGCGCGGGCCAGCAGGCCCCTGGCTACGTCGTCGACCAGATCGTAGTCGTCGAAGATCACCGTGCCGCCCCTGCGCAATAGCGTCCAGGCCAGAACGGCGTCCTGCAATACGTCGCCCACGCGGTGCGAGCCGTCGATGTAGACGAAATCGAACTGCCCCGGCGGCAGCGTGCGTAGCACCACCTGCGAGCTGCCGGTGAGCTTCATCACCCGGTCGCCCGCGCCCGACGCAGCCACGTTGTGGTCGAAGTAGCGCTCGAAGTAGCGCAGCAGCGTGCTGTCCATGGGAATGGCGAAGGGATCGACGCAGACGAGGCGGCTGGTGGGATGGGTGAAGACGTTGTCCAGAAACCAGCAGGCCGACTGCCCTTCGAAACAGCCGACCTCCAGCCCCTGCAGGCCGGGCTTCCCGGTCAGGTGCGCGAGGTCGCGCTTCCAGGCCTGGGCATGCGGCGCAACCCAGTCGAAAGTGAATCGGTACTTTGGATGCGGCAGCGGCGGGCTGTCGGCGAAGAGGTCGTGCATCTGGCGCGCGAGCACACGCGAAGCGCGCTCCTCGCCTCCCGTGTCGATCAGCCGGCGCATGGCCATGACCATGACGAACCGCCCGTCGTTGTGCTCCTCGGTGGAGATCTTCTCTTTCTCCAGGGCCGCACGCAGCACGGCACATCGCGCCTCGATGTCGCGCACGGCGTGCACCGCTCCTTCCGCCGTCACGGGCCCGTCGCTGGTGGCCCTCACCCATTCCTCATGAAGCACGCGCGCCTGGCGCGCAAGCTCCTGCTGTTTCGCGGTGGGCGTGAGGGCGGCGGAAGTACTGGTCATCGGATGCCTTTCGGGAAGAAGTGCTGAAGGACTGCGGACGGGAGCGGGAACAGTTCCGTCCGTTGAAGCGCGACATCATCGCAGAAATCCGCGATGCCGGAACCGCGATATCCGAAACCCGATTCCCAATCCGGATGCCGGACACTGAAACCCGATACCCGGTTCTGCACCTCGAGCATGAAGATACTCGGCACCCGGTACCCGTCACCCCGTTACGCCGTTACCCCGTTACCGGGTACCCGTTACCCGTCACCCGGTACCCGTTCACGACGACCGCTGACTCCCCACCACATCGCGCGGGAGGATGTCCGAGACCCGGTTCTGGAAACGGGGGAAGAGGAGGATGAACGTGCTGCCGCTGCCGGGGCGGCTCTCCAGTCGCACCGTTCCGCGGTGAAGCTCGACGAAGCGCTTGACCAGCGCCAGGCCGAGGCCTGTGCCCTGCGGCCGCTGGCCGTGGGAGCCCTGCGCCTGGCGGAACTCCTGGAAGATGAGCTGGTGGTCTTTCGGATCGATGCCCGTACCCTGGTCGGTGACGCGGATCTCCACGCTCTCTTCACCGAGGGGACTGTCGAGGGCGTCGAGAGGCCGGGCCAGGATGGTCACCGTGGAACGGTCCGGTGAGAACTTCACCGCGTTCGACATCAGGTTGTAGAGGATCTGCTTGATGAGCGTGACGTCCGCCTCCATGCGCAGGTCCTTGGGCACCTCGACGTCGATGGTCACTTTGCGCACGGTGGTCACGCCTTTCATCACCGCGCAGATGCCTCCCACCTCGTCCCGCACCAGGATGGTCTCGGGGTGAATCTCCATCCTCCCCGCTTCGACTTTCGACAGGTCGAGGATGTTGTTGATGATGCCGAGGAGGTACTGGCCGGAGGAGTGGATGTTGTGCAGGAAGAGCGCGTGGCGCGGTTCCAGCCGGTTGGCGGCATGGGAGATGAGGATTTCCGAGAAGCCGATGATGGCGTTGAGCGGCGTGCGCAGCTCGTGGCTGGTGGCGGCCAGGAAGGTGCTCTTGGCGCGGTTCGCCTCCTCGGCCTGCGCCAGGGCCTCTTCGGCGAGCCGCTCGTGGCGCTCCGCTTCCAGCGTCGCGGCGCGGGCCGCCTCCAGGGCCTCCTCCGTGCGCGCCTTCTCTTCGCTGATCTGGCGCGTTCGCTCCTCCACGAGCTGCTCCAGCACGCGGGCCCGTTCGCTGGCCAGGCGCAGGCGCAGCGAGTGCACGGCCAGCAACAGCGCCACCAGGGTGATCGCGCAGAGGGCGATGAACCAGGTCGTGGCGTAGAAGTGCGGGCGGAGGGTGAAGGGCACCGCCCGCTCGTGCCACGTCACTCCGTCCCGTGACGACTGGACGAGAAAGCGGTAGTCGCCCGGCGGCAGGTTCGTGTACGACGCGATGCGATTCGTCCCTGCGTCGATCCAGTGGCCGTCGTAACCGTCCAGGCGGTAGCGGAAGCGGACCTGCTCGGGAGCCACCAGGGTGGCGCCGTCCAACGCGAACTCGATGCGCTCCGCGCCCGGCGCCAGCGATCGCAGGGCGCTCTCGGTCGTGGCCTTTCCGTTCACGAGCACCGCTTCCACGGCCGGGTTCCGCAGGAGCGGCGGCTCGGCCGTGCTCACCAGCGCCGACACGCCCTTGGCGGTGACGAACCAGATCCGGCCGTCGTAGGAGCGGAGCGCGGAGGGATTGGCCACGCCGTTGCACTGGCGGCTGCCCAGGCCGTCCTTCTCGTCGAACAGCCGCGCCGTCAGATGCGTGGCCGTGCCGTCGGCCACGGCGTTCAGCTCGCGCTTCGATACGTGGAAGGCGCCGCGCACGGTGCCGAACCAGAAGCTGCCGTGGCCCTCGTCGACCAGGGAGAGGATCTTGTCGGCCGGCAACCCCTGGCGGGCGGTGATCACCCTGGCCTTGCCGTTGCGATAGCGCACGAGGCCGTCGCCGTCGGTGCCGATCCAGAGCGTGTTCTCGTTGTCGGCGGCCAGCGAGAGCAGGCGGTTGGCCGGCAACTCCCGCGGTGCGGCGTGAAGGTGGAAGGACCGGCCGTCGAATTCGCCGAGGCCGCCGCCGGTGGCCGCCCAGAGCCGGCCGTCGGCCGTCTCGGCGATGGCCATGACGTAGTCGGTCCCCAGGCCGCCGTGGCCTGAGAAACTCTCGATGGTGCCGTCGAGGCGGCCGCCGCGGATGCGGTCCAGGCCGAAGTCGGTGGCGATCCAGACGTCGCCGCGGCGGTCCTCATGGATGGCCCGCACCGTGTTGTTCGACAAACCGCCGGCGGTGGTGAGCAGCGTCGTTCCGCCGTCCGCCATGCGGGTGACGCCCTTCGACGTGCCGAACCACATCGCGCCGTCGCGCGTCTGGGCGATGGCCAGCAGACCGTTCAGGTGCGGCCTCTCCACCCGTGCGAACGTCTTTCCGTCCCATCGATTGAGACCGTTCGCGCTGCCGGCCCACATCGCGCCGCCGCGGTCCTCGAAGATCACCCGCGCAACAGGATCGACCAGGCCGTCGCGCTCGTTCCAGGTGATGAACGCACCGGCGCGCAATTGCTCCGCACCGCCGTTCGTCCCCACCCAGAGGCTTCCTTCGTCGTCTTCGAAGATGGCGCGCACGGTCGGGTTGAGCAGCCCCTGCTGGATGCCGTACGCGGCGACGTCCTGCGACGGGGAGAGGCGGAAGAGGCCGTTGCTGTACGTACCGGCCCACAGATTGCCGTCGCGATCGCGCCGCAGCGCGGTGATCTGGTCGGACGGCAGACCGACGATGTGCGTGACGCTCGTCTCGTCGATGCGATCGAGGCCGGCCTCGGTGCCGGCCAGCAGCGAGCCGTCACGCTCGGCCAGCAGCGCGACGATCGTGTCGCTCGACAGCCCCTGGGCCGTCGTCCACGACCGGAACACGCCGCCGTGGTAGCGCAAGAGTCCCGCGGACGTGCCGATCCACAGATTGCTGTCTTCCGCCGCCAGCGCCGTGACCGGTTTCAGAGGAGACGGCATCGGAAGCGCGTCCACTTTCCCGCCGGCGATGTGCAGCACCCGCCCGTGCGCGGTGCCGACCCACACGCTGCCGTCGGACGCGGCGACGAGCGCATTGACGATGTCCGCCCCGCCGGTCAGCGGGACGGTCTCGAACTGCCCGTCGCGGTAGCGCATGAGCCCCGCCAGGGTGCCGAGCCAGAGCGTCCCGTCGCGGCTCAGGCAGAGCGTGACGATGCTGTTGCTGAGGATGGCCGGGCTGGAGCTCTTGTCGAGCGCGCGGAAGGTCGTGCCGTCGAAGTGCACGAGCCCTTCGTACGTGGCCAGCCAGAGGTCGCCGCCGGCTGACTGCGCGAATCCGCGCACGGTTCCATGCGGCAATCCCTGCTCGACCGTCCAGGCGCGATGGACGTATTGCGTCACGGCGCGATCGGCCGGGAGCGCCGCGAGCCGGCCTGCACCGAGCAGGGCCAGCGCAGCGAGCCAGGACCCGGCGAGACGCCGACACTTCATGGGCACGGGGCGTCGCACATTCAACTCGTGGCTCAGACCTCGTCCGGAACGACCGATCTCGTCGCTGAGGCGGACGGAAGTATGGTAACGCAGGGAGCGCGAGGAAGGGGCGAAGGGCGAAGGATGAAGGGCGAAGAGGGGGAACCGCCACCTTCAGCCCTTCATCTCCTCCTGAACTGTTTCATTGCGTGGGCGCCAATCTACCGGTAGGGAATCCTCGACGAGGAACCTGGCACGCGGAGATCACGGAGCCGAGGAGGCCGCGGGATCTCGAGATCTTCTCCGTGTCCTCCGCGCCTCCGCGTGAGACGATTCACGCGCCGCCGCTAGCCGCTCTCCAGATACCGCGCGCCGTCTTCTCCTTCGCCCTTCATCCTTCGCCCTTCGCCCTTTAACGCCCTCCCGCGTCGCCGCTCGCCGCTCGCCGCGGGCCGCTCGCCCCGAGTGCGATCCCGCTCACAGCGCCTTTCCGGACGGGGCGCTATGATGCAGTCCGTCCAGAAACGCCATGCCGGCCACGATTTACGCGTTGAAGTCGACGTTCCAGGGAGTCCTGCGGCCACTGGTGCGGCGGCTCTTCGCCCTCGGCGTCACGGCCAATCAGGTCACCCTGACCGCCTGTCTTGCTTCCCTCGCCATCGGCGCGTTGCTCGTCCACGCCCCGGCCGTCTGGTTCGCGGCCGTGCCGGTGTGGATGTTCGTCCGCATGGCCCTCAACGCCATCGACGGCATGCTGGCCCGCGAGTTCGGCCAGAAGTCGGTCATGGGGGGCTATCTCAACGAGCTGACTGACGTCGTCTCCGACGCGGCACTCTACCTGCCGTTTGCGTTCGTACGGCCGTTCGGGTGGGAAGCGGTCTGCGCGGTGATCTTCCTGGCGGCGCTGACCGAAATGGCGGGCGTGCTCGGCGCTGTCGGCGTGGCCTCGCGACGGTACGACGGGCCGATGGGCAAGAGCGACCGCGCGTTCGTCTTCTCGCTGCTGGCCATCTGGATCGCCGCCGCGCCGGCGTTGCCCGGCTGGTCGGTCTGGATCCTGTGGAGCATCGCGGCACTCTGCGCGGCGACGGTGGCCAACCGGGTGCGCGCGGGCCTGCGGCTCGCGGAGGGAACGACATGAGGGAATCGATCGAGCGGACGTTCCGCACGTCCGACGGAACGGAGCTCTTCTACCGGCATTGGCCCGTCGCCGGAGCGTCGACGGGAGCCATCGTGCTGTTCCATCGCGGACATGAGCACTCCGGGCGGATGGCCCATCTCGTCGACGAGCTGGGTCTGGACGACTTCGAGTTCTACGCCTGGGACGCGCGTGGACACGGCCGCTCGCCGGGAGTGCGCGGCTACAGCCCGAGCCTGGCCACCTCCATCCGGGACGTGAACGAGTTCGTGGCCGAGGCCGGGCGGGAGTCGGGGCATCGCTCCGAGGACGTCGCCGTCATCGCCCAGAGCGTCGGCGCCGTGCTTGTGGCGGCCTGGCTGCACGACTACGCCCCGCACATCCGCTGCGCCGTGCTCGCCTCCCCGGCATTCAAGGTCAAGCTGTACGTTCCCTTCGCCCGCCCGGGCCTGGCCCTCATGCAGAAAGTGCGCGGGAACTTCTTCGTGAAGAGCTACGTCAAGTCGAAGTTCCTCACCCACGACGAAGAGCGGATGTCGTCGTTCGACGACGACCCGCTCATCAGCCGGGCCATCTCGTCGAACATCCTCCTCGACCTCTACTCCACGGCCGAACGGGTCGTCGCCGACGCCCAGGCCATCACGGTACCCCTCCAGCTCCTCATCTCCGGCTCCGATTGGGTCGTCCACCACAAGCCGCAGCACGACTTCTTCGACCGGCTGGGCAGCACGGTCAAAGAGCGCCACGTGCTCTATGGATTCCACCACGACACGCTCGGCGAACGCGATCGGGAGAAGGCCAACGCGCTCATCCGCGACTTCGTACACGATCGCTTCGCGGCGCCGGCGGCGGAGCCGGACCTCACGAAAGCACACAAGCACGGCCCCACCCGCGAAGAGGCCGACCGGCTGGCGGCGCCCCTGCCGAAGTGGTCGCCGCGCGGCCTCTACTGGGCCGCTACGCGCGCGGCCATGCGCGTCGGCAGCAAACTCTCCGAGGGGCTGAAACTCGGGGAGGACACCGGATTCGACTCGGGCGCCACGCTCGACTACGTCTATCGCAACACGCCCGGCAGCCCCACGCCCCTGGGCCGTCTCATCGACCGCAACTACCTCGGCTCCATCGGCTGGAAGGGCATCCGCCAGCGCAAGGTGCACGTCGAGGAGCTGATCCGCGAGGCCATGAAACGCCTGCGCGACGACGGGCAGCCGATCCACGTCATGGACATCGCCGCCGGTCACGGCCGCTACGTGCTCGAAGCGCTGGAGACGGGGAACGGACGGCCCGATTCGATCCTGCTGCGCGATTACAGCGACCTCAATGTGCGCGAGGGATCCGCGCTCATCGAGTCGAAAGGACTCGGCGCCATCGCCCGTTTCGTCAAGGGCGATGCCTTCGACCGCGAGAGCCTGGCCGCCGTCGCGCCGCGGCCGACCCTGGCCATCGTCTCCGGCCTCTACGAGCTCTTCCCCGACAACGACATGGTCCAGCGCTCGCTGGCCGGCGTCGCCGACGCCGTGGCGCCGGGCGGGTATCTCATCTACACGGGACAGCCGTGGCATCCGCAGCTCGAGCTGATCGCCCGCGCGCTGACGAGCCATCGCGGAGGGCAAGCCTGGGTGATGCGCCGCCGCACGCAGGGAGAGATGGATCAACTGGTGGACCATGCCGGGTTTGAGAAGCTCGCCCAGCGCATCGACCGATGGGGCATCTTCACGGTCTCGCTGGCGGTGAGGCGGGCGGAGTGACGGAGAAAGGCTGGAAGGCGGGAAGGCTGAAAGGCTGAAAGGATCGAAAAGAGCTGTGGTGCCGCCGTCGTCCCTTCCAGCCTCTCAGCCTTCCAGCCTTTCCTCAGTGCACGCATTCGAACGATGACCACCATACCCCCACCTCCCACCCGTCCCTGGCTGCGCGCGTGTGTCTGGCTCGCCTTCCTCGGGCCGTTCTTCTTCGCCAGCTACGGATTCGCGAACTGGCTGGCCAGCCGCCGCAGCGGGGTGCCGTCGATCGTCTATCCGTGGGAGCACTCCATTCCGTTCCTGCCCTGGACCATCGTTCCCTACTGGTCGATCGACCTGCTCTACGCCATCTCGCCGTTCCTCTGCACGACGCGGCGGGAGATCGACCGCCATGCCCAGCGCCTGCTGTTCGTGCAATGCGTCTCCGTGACGTGCTTCCTCGCCTTCCCCCTGCGGTTCTCCTTCCCGCGGCCGGCGGCGCACGGCTTCTTCGGCTCGCTCTTCACGGCCCTCCGCGGCTTCGACCAGCCGTTCAACCAGGCGCCGTCGCTGCACATCGCCATCCTCGTCGTGCTGTGGGTGCTGTACGCCCGGCACGTCCCGCCGCGCTGGCACTGGCTCCTGCACGGGTGGATGGCGCTCATCGGCGTCTCGATTCTCACCACCTGGCAGCATCACTTCATCGACCTCCCCACCGGCGCTGGCGCCGGGTTGCTTGCGTTGTGGGTGTTGCCGGATGCGGCGGCACTCCCCCAGCCGCCCACGGGGGTTCGGCACGACGCAGTCGTGCCCTACAGCCTGGGGCTAACTCGTGATCCCGTCCGGCGGCGTATTGCGGTGATCTACGCGGCGGGCGCGATCGTGTTCGGCGTCGTCGCGTGCCGCGGCGGGGCGTGGCTGTGGCTGGCCTGGGTGGCCACGGCGCTGGCGATCGTGGCGTGGAACTACGCCTTCGCCGGCGCGGCGGGCTTTCAGAAGCAGAGCGACGGCCGGCTGAGCCCCGGGGCGTACGGGCTGCTCGTTCCGTACCTGGCCGGAGCGTGGCTCAACTCGCGCCTCTGGACCTGGCGCGGCGCGTCCGCGGCCGAGATCGCGGACGGCGTTTCCATCGGCCGCATCCCCACCTGGCGCGAGTTCGCGGCGACGCCGTTTCGCGCCGTCGTGGACGTCGTGGCCGAGCTTCCCTGCCGCGTCCGCGGCGCACGCTTCTACCGCGTCCTTCCGGTCCTCGACCTCACCGTCCCGTTACCGGAGACGCTCAAGGCCGCCGCGCAGGCCATCGAAGAGGCGCGCTCCCACGGGCCGGTCCTCGTCTGCTGTGCCCTCGGCTATTCGCGCAGCGCGGCCGTGGTCGTGGCCTGGCTGGTCCTCACCGGGCGCGCGGCGTCCGTCGAGGCGGCGGTGGAACTGCTGCGCCGGGCGCGGCCGGCCGTGGTGCTCAAGCCCGCCCATCGCGTGGCCCTGGAGGGAATCGTATGACGGCAACGGAACGGGCCCAGGTCGTCGTGGCGGCGCGGCTGCTGCGCGCCACGTCGAAGCTGGACTGGCTCTCGACGGGGCTCACCCTCTTCACCGCCCTGGCGCTCCTCACGAGCACCGGCCCGCGCCCGATGGAGATCGTGGTGGTGGCCCTGGGCGCTCTGGCGCGGTGGTACGCGTTGCGGATCGACTTCGACGCGCGGCTGCTGGAAGACGTGGCCGCCGACGTGCTGACCCGTGAGGATCTCGACGAAGCCTTCCTGGCCCTGTCCCTGGCCTCCCGCGAAAAGCTGGGACGCGACTGGAGCCAGCGCTGCCGCGGCGTGCGCGGCCTGGTCACGGTGTACGCAGCGCTCTTCGTCCTCCAGGTGGTCGCGTACCTCGCCGCCGCTATGATGATCGCCAAATGACCGGCGCGCTGCAGAACCCCGTCTTCCGCACGTACCTTTTCGTGCTCCTGGGCCTGCTCGTCTTTGCCGGAGCGGCGCTGCTGGTGTTCAAATTCGTCTTCCACCGGAACATCACCCACGCCTGGAAGGCCTACCGCGGCTGGCTGATCATGATCCCGCTCGTGTTCGTGGCCCTCCTCTTCGGCCGCACCACGACGATCGTCTTCTTCACGCTCGTGGCCATCGGTGCCTTCACCGAGTTCGCCCGCGCCACGGGCCTCTACCGCGACTGGTGGATGACCGGAGTGGTCGTGG
>CAZYTO010000004.1:0-57669 GCA_964650405.1 uncultured Thermoanaerobaculia bacterium
GCGACCGCGTGGCCACCCAGGCCAGCGGCGTGGAGATGGCCTACCCCCGGCCCGCCTGGCGCGGCAAGCCCCTGCTCTACGTCGGCCTGGCCGTGGCCCTGGCCGCGGGGATCACGCTGGTGGTGGAGAAGGGGCCATTCTCCAGCAAGACTCCGTCGAAGAACTATCTGGCCGTACTTCGTTTCAAGGATCTGACCGGTGATACGAACGGGCAGTTGATCGTGGATGGATTCGCCGAGACGCTGACGGCCCGGCTGGCGCAGTTCCCATCCGTCCAGATCATGCGACCGCCGACGACGGATACAGCGCCGTCTTCGAATGTGAAGCAAGCCGGCCGCGATCTGGGGGCCAATGTCGTGCTGACCGGATCCATGCAACGAGATCGCGATCGCGTTCGCGTCGCGTACCGCATCATCGACCTGGGCCGGGGCACCGACGTTCCGGGTGAGGTCGTCGACGGCTCGACATCCGACCTTTTCGGAGTGCAGGACAGGCTTGCTGAGAGCGTGGCAACAGCATTGAAGCTCGGAGCGCCTCGTTTCAAGCGGCCGGCGTTCGACAACACGGTCTCGCAGCAGCGCTATCTGGAGGCGCTCGGCCAGTTGCGGCGGTATGACAACGAACCGTCGGTCGACGGAGCAATCAACATCCTTCAGGAGCTGGCTGCTCAGAGCAGCTCAGCCTCGATTCAGGCCGCGCTGGGGCGGGCCTATCTCGAGAAGTTCCAGCTCAGTCACGACGCGAAGTGGGCGGCGCCGGCGAGCGCCGCGTGCGAACGCGCGGTGGCCGCGGATGCTCAGAATCCCGACGTGCACGTCACGCTCGGCGAGCTCCGGCGACAGACGGGCCGTCTCGACGACGCGACGCATGAGTTCAAGGCGGCGCTGGCCACACAGCCCAACAACGCGGACGCTACGCTCGGCCTGGCCGCGACGTACGAGGCGGCAGGCAACCTGAAAGACGCAGAGGCGGCCTACAAGTCATCGATCGACCTGCAGCCCAATTTCTGGGGTGGATACAACAAGCTCGGCGCCTTTTACGCGAACCATGCCCGGTTTGCGGAAAGCGCGAAGATGTTCGAGAAGGTCACCCAGCTTCTTCCCGACAGCCTGCGTGGCTACAACAACCTGGGCGGCGTCTATGAGCAGATGGGACGCTACGACGAGGCCATCCGCGTCTTTCAGGAAACGCTGAAGAAGAAGCCGACGGCGCAGGCGTACTCGAACCTGGGAACCTGTTACTACTACCTCGGCCGCTACCGCGATTCCGCACAGTCGTATGAGCGGGCGGTGGCGCTGACTCCGAACCGTTATCTGTACTGGGCCAATCTCGGCGACGCCTATCGGTGGGTGCCCGGCGAGGAAGTCAAGGCGTCGGCTGCGTTCGACAAGGCGATTGAGCTGGCAGGCAGCGATCTTCGCGTCAACGCCGCGGATGTGGCGGTACGGGCGCGCATGGCGGACTGCCTCGCTAAGAGAGGCAAGCAGCACGAAGCGCAGACCGAGATCGACATCGCCATCCAGACCGACCCGAAGAACGTTCGAACGATGTACCACGCAGCCGTGATCGCAAGCGTCAACCACGACGATCGAACCGCAGTCGACTGGCTGAAGAAGGCCGTCGCACAGGGATACGACCGGGCAGAAGTGGAACGTGACCCGGAGTTCGCGCTCCTCCGCACATCGGCAATCTACAAGAGTGCCATTCTCAATCGCGTACAATAGCCGCCGGTCCGTAATTCACGAAAATCGGAGAGGCGAGCTATGGCTGACGTCGTGATCACTATCAGCGGTGGTGTCATCAGTGTCGACAAGAACAAGGTAAGAGTCTCAGTTCTGAAGAAAGAGAAGGTAACGTGGCAGTGCCACGACGGCACGTTCAACATCGTGTTCAAGCCGGGGTCGGACTGGCCGAATCCGACGACACAACAGTCGGGAAGCGTGTGGAAGGCCGAGACCGGGCCCTTTCCAACCGCGGGCGTGACGCTCAGTTACGGCATCACGGCACCCGGTGCGAAGCCCCTCGATCCTGATATCGAGATTGTCCCGTAGTGAAGTGCAGGCGGGCGGCACCCGCCGCCCGCCCTCACACCTACGACTTGTTGACCTCGTCGCTCAGTTCGTCGAGGCCTTCGCTGACCTTGCGCCTGGCCTTCCCCATGCCGGACTCGAGGTGGCCTTTGCTGCGCTGGGCCGCTCCTTCGGCTTCCAGGTCCGGTTTGCCCGTGGCACGGCCGATGTGCCGCTTCGTTGTGCCTGCCGCTTCATCGAACTTGCCGCGGATCTCGTCGTCATTCGGTGCTCTTCGACTCATGTGGGACCTCCGTCCATTCGTCACTCAAGAATCGGGCCGGCCGGTTGCATGATGGAGGCGGCATGCGTCGCATCACCGCGGTCGTTCTCGCTTTCGTCGCCATCCTCATCACGCTCTTCACGGCTTCGGCCGCACTCGGGCAGCCGAACGTCGTCATCAAGCTCGTCGCGACGGGGCTCGATCGGCCCCTGGCGCTGACCAACGCCGGCGACGAGCGGATCTTCGTCACCCAGCAGCCGGGGCAGATCCTCATCCTCGGCCGCACCACGCCCTTCCTCGACATCCACTCGCGCGTCTCCTGTTGCGAGGAGCGCGGCCTGCTCAGCGTGGCCTTCCATCCTCACTACCGCGACAACGGCCTCTTCTTCGTCGACTACACCAACCTGAACGGCGACACCGTCATCGCGCGCTATTCGGTCTCGGCGAGCGACCCGGACCGCGGCGATCCGTCCTCCGAGGCCATCCTGCTGACCATCGCCCAGCCGTATGCGAACCACAACGGCGGCCAACTGCAGTTCGGGCCGGACGGCGATCTCTACATCGGCATGGGAGACGGCGGCTCGGGCGGCGACCCGGAGAACCGCGCCCAGGCCCTGAACACCCTCCTCGGCAAGCTGCTGCGCATCGACGTCGACTCCGCGTTCCCGTACGCCGTCCCGCCCACGAATCCCTTCGCCAACACCGCCGGCGCGCGCGGCGAGATCTGGGCCTACGGCCTTCGCAACCCCTGGCGGTTCAGCTTCGATCACTACACGAACGACCTCTGGATCGCCGACGTGGGGCAGAACAAGTACGAGGAGGTCGACTGGCAGCTCGGGTCGAGCCACGGCGGCGAGAACTACGGCTGGCGGCTGACGGAGGGACTGCACTGCTACAACCCGAGCGCGAACTGCCCTACCGCCGGGATCACCATGCCGGTGGTGGAGTACACGCACGACGGCGGCAACTGTTCGATCACCGGCGGCTATCGCTACCGCGGCCAGCTCTACCCGCGCCTCTTCGGCATGTACATCTACGGCGACTACTGCAGCGGGAGGATCTGGGGCGCGACGCCGCAGCACGACGGCACGGTGACGACGCAACTGCTGCTCGACACGACCCTGCAGATCAGCAGCTTCGGCGAAGACGTGCACGGGGAGCTGTACGTCGTCAACATCCAGAGCGGCTCCGTCTACCAGATCACCGATCCCGCCCCACCCCACCGCCACATCGTGCACCGGTAAGAAAATGTAGGGCACGACTGCGTCGTGCCGAATTCCCGTGGGCGGGCGGTGGCAAGCGTAGGTCGATCGGGCAACGGGGTTCGCTACGACGCAGTCGTGACCAACGGTTGGCTGATCGGATGGTCGCGCTCGTAGAGCCGCACGATGAGCCATCCGGCGATGGCGTCATAGACCGCGTGCGCAACCATCACCGGCAGCAGCGAGTGCGCGTAGAGCACGAGCCCGTGCGCCATCAGGGCGATGAGGAAGATCGAGAGCACGCCGCGCGGGCCCTGCACCGCGTGGGCGAGCCCGAAGGCCACTGAGGCGATGAGGACGGCCGCGACCTGGCTGCCGGTGAGATACACGAGAATCGCGAACAGCATGCCGCGGTACGCCGTCTCCTCGCCGATGCCGGCCGCCAAGCAGACCACGAGGTAGAGCGGATACTCACCCGCCTCATGCGGCAGGAGCGTGTAGAGGCGGTACTTACCGGCCGCCGGGCGCGTCGGCCAGCGCCAGCGCAGCAGGAGCACTCCGGAGGCGACCAGTCCGGCCGCGATGAGCCAGGGCAGCACCGCGTGGGGCGGCGCAACGGTGAGGGGAACTTCCGTCCGCCGCGAGGCCACGAATGCCACACCGAAGAGCAGCGCCTGGATGACGACCGTCTGGAGGAAGAACCGCCGCCGCGACATCGGCAGCGGTCCCTGACCCAGGCGCCGCGCCGACTGGATGGCCATGAACGGCCCCCAGAGGCACGTCAGCATCAGCAGGACGGCGCTGAACGGCTCCAATCCCATCATGGAGAGACGAATTCACCATCGTGCACGCCGGGCGACGCTTCGACCGTCAGCTTCGCCGACGTTTTGAAGTCGCCGTACTTCATCTTCACCGTGTACTCGCCGGCAGGCACGAACTGGGCCTGCCCGTCGCCGCCCGCGCCGCGTGTCTCCGCGATCGTCTCCTGCGGATCGGGGTGGAGGTCCCACACGGCGCGGTTGAAGCCAGGGCGGTTCGTGGCGTCGATCTCGCGGATCTTCCGCGCCTTCGCGTCCTCGATGGTGATCGTCACCTCGTCCGCCGGCATGCCGCTCAGCCAGTAATTGATGTAGGCGCCTGCCGGCGGGTTCTTGGCTTTGAACACGTGGTTGCCCCACAGCCCGCCGATGGGGACGGCGTACGATTCGATGGCCGGCCGCGGCGTGAAGAGCACGGCCTTCGAAGCCATCTTTTCCGGCGTGAGCTGTTCCAGGCCGGAGATGTCGTCGATGATGTAGATGCTCCGCCCGTGCGTGGCGGCGATGAGATCGTGCTCGCGGGGGTGGATCTGGATGTCGTCAACGGAGACCGTCGGCATTCCGTCCTTCATGGCCTGCCAGTGCCCGCCGCGGTCGACGGACATGAAGATGCCGAATTCCGTGCCCGTGAAGAGCAGGTTCGCATTGACGGGATCCTCGCGGAAGCCCTTCACCGGCTGATTTGCGGGGATGTCGGAGGCGATGGAGCGCCACGTGGCGCCGTAGTCGTCCGTGGTGTAGAGGTAGGTGTGGAAGTCGTCGCTGCGATGCCCGTCGACGGCCACGTAGGCCCGGCCGGCATCGTGGTGCGAGGCGTCGACGCGGGAGACCCAGAGCCCGTGCGGCACGCCGGCCAGGTTCGCGGTGACGTTGTTCCAGGTCTTCCCGCCGTCGCGCGTGACCTGGACGTTGCCGTCGTCGGTGCCCACCCAGAGGACGTTGCGGTCCTTCGGCGACTCGGAGATGGCCACGATGGTGTCGTAGTTCTCCGCTGCCGAGCCGGCCGAGTGCATCGTCTCCGGCTTCGGCGCGGTGAGATCGGGAGAGATGGCCTCCCAGTTGTCGCCGCGGTTCGTCAGCCGGAAGAGGTGATCGCCGCCGAGGTAGAGCGTCTTCGGGTCGAAGTGCGAGATGACGAAGGGCGTGTTCCAGTTGAAGCGGAATGCCGGCGTCCCTTCCTTGGCCTCGGGCCTGAGATTGCGCCGCCGGCCGTTGCGCAGGTCGAGCCGGTCGATCTCCCCGCCCTGCGACTCCGAGTAGATGACGTTCGGATCGGTCGGATCGATGGCCGTCCAGAAGCCGTCCCCGCCGTTCACGAAATGCCAGTCGTCATTCGTGATCCCGGACGCGTTACGGCCGCCGCCGCCCCCTCCCCCTCCGCCGCTCGACTTGTGCGTGACGGCCTTGCCGCACCAGGTCCCGTTGTCTTGCAGGCCGCCGCAGAGCGTGTACGGCTGATCCATGCCGTAGGCGACGTTATAGAACTCGCCCAGCGGCACGTTGTTGTGGAAGTCCCAGGTCTTTGCCTTGTCGTACGACGTGTAGATGCCGCCGTCCGTGCCGAGCATCAGGTGGCTCGAATTGTTCGGATCGATCCACATGGCGTGGCAGTCGCCGTGCAGATCGCGCGCACCGGTGTTGAGGAACGTCTTGCCGCCGTCGTCGCTGACGGCGGTGCCGAAACCGAGGACGTAGACGCGCTGGTCGTTGTTCGGGTCGACGCGGATCTTGCCGAAGTAGAAGCCGCGGGGCGAGAGGTCGCTCACCCGCGTCCAGTGCGCGCCGGAGTCATCCGTCCGGAAGATCCCCCCGGCGTGACTGCGCATCGACTCCAGCGAGATCGCTCCGCCCGCGTCCGACTCCACGACTGCGAAGAGCGTCTTCGGGTTCTTCCGGTAGATATCCAGACCGATGCGGCCCACCTCCGCCGGCAGGCCGTTGGTCAGCTTGTTCCAGGTCTTGCCGGCGTCGATCGACTTGTAGATCCCCGAGGCGGCGCTGCCGTTGGCGAAACCCCACGGATAGCGGTGGCGCGCCCACATCGCCGCGTAGACCGTCGCCGAATTGGAGGGATCGACGATGACGTCGATGGCGCCGGTGTTCTCGTCGGTCGAGAACACCTGCTGCCACGTCTTGCCGCCGTCCGCGGTCTTGTAGACGCCGCGCTCCTTGTTCGTGCCCCACAGGTGTCCGAGCACCGCCACGTAGACGACGTCGTCGTTCTTCGGGTCGACGGCGATCCTGGGGATGTCGTGCGACTCCGGCAGCCCCATGTTCGTCCACGTCTCGCCGCCGTCGGTCGATTTGTAGATGCCGTTGCCCCAGCTCGACGAGTTGCGCGAGTTTCCCTCGCCCGTACCGACCCAAACGATCTTCGGGTTGTTCTGCGAGACCGCCACCGCACCTGTCGAGGCCACCGGCTCCTTGTCGAAGACCGGCTGCCAGGTCGTGCCGTTGTTCGTCGACTTGAGCACGCCCCCGGTACCCACGGCCACGTAGATCGTGTAGGGATTCTTCTCGTCGACAGCGAAGTCGGCGATGCGGCCTCCCATGTTTGCCGGGCCGATGGCGCGCCAGCGAAAGGGCTTCGTATCGAGCGATGACGCCCGTGCGCCGGGCTGGCTCGCCGCCGGCTGCGGGCTGGCGGGCGTCGTTTTCGACGCCGGCGTCTGCGTCCCCTCGGCGGGATCATGCGGGGGCGGGGTGGGCGGTTGGGTTTGCGCGGAAGTGACGGATGCGATGAGCAGACAGGCCAGGAGCACGACGGCTCGTTTCATCAGTGGCGATCCTCCTCCGAGCCGCGGATTGTCTCACGGCGCTCGAAGAGAGGACTCAGGACGAGCATGCCTAGCCCTTGTTGCTCAGCACTCGGCACTCGGCACTCGGCACTCGGCTCACTTCCACGTAAGCCCGCAGGCGTTGCAGCGCCACCGGTCGAGAAGGATCGCCAGCAGAATGACGATTCCGACGCCGATCCCGGCCACCTCGGTGATGGCCCGCGACATCGTCCAGTCGAACGCCAATGCCAGGGCGATCCCGGCCGCGGCGAAGGCAATCTTCGGGAATCGCCGGATATCGGGAGACTCACAGCGCGGGCAGGCCTCGAACGACGGGACGTCGTCGTTCAGCGGCTGATCGTCGCCGGGGTTGGATGCATCGGGCATACTGACGCCCGGCTGGCTGCCTGCCGGCTTGACGTCATCCGGTTGAGCGTCGTCCGGCGTGTTCGGAGGCAGATCGGTCATCGAGCGATTATCATCCGCGCCGCGCATGGCCGGCCGCTTCGATCGCTTCCTCGATGCCTTGGCGCGGACGGAGGTCTCCGACCGCGCCTGCAACCAGTACTCCCGGGTCACGGGCGATGCCGCGAAGAACGCCGCCCGCCGGCGCAACCTCCGGCTCTATCTGGAAGACCACGCGGCCCTCGGGCCGCGGGCGCTGCTGATCGGGGAGGCGCCGAGCTACCGCGGCGGGCGGCTGACCGGCATCGCCTTCGTGAGCGAGACAGTGATGCTCGGCGGCGTCGAGCACACGCGCGGCCGCATCCTGGGAGCGGATCGCGGCTTCCACAAGGCCACGGACCTTCCCAAGCCGTCGACCGAGGCCAGCGCCACGATGGTGTGGGGAACGATCCGCCATCTCGATCCCCTGCCCCTGCTGTGGAACGCCTTCCCGTTTCACCCGTTCCACCCCGGCAATCCGCACTCGAACCGCGTCCCGACGCCGGCGGAGCTCGCACTTGGTACAGAATTCATCGAGATGCTGCTTCGGCTTTTTGATATGGATGAGGTGGTCGCGATCGGCAACCAGGCCGCCGCATCGCTCACCAGCATGGGCATCCCGCACCACAAAGTGCGGCATCCGTCGATGGGCGGGAAGAACGAATTCGTGGCCGGCGTGGTCCGGCTGCTGCAGCAGGAGAATCAACGATGAGCGCCAAACAGAAACAGCTCGAAGCCATCCGCAACGGCGTGGCCATGAAGACCAGGACCTACAGCGGCCGCCTCCAGCCCTTCGGCCCGAAGGCCCCGCTGCCGACCCGCAACGCCGTGCTCCTCTCCACCGTCCCGTCGTCCGCGAGCGAGAAGTTCAACGGCGGCAAGGAGTAATCACTCCGTTCTCACCGCCGACGCTGGCGTAAAGCGATCAAGCAAGAGACGGTCACGCGGAGACGCGGAGATCACCTGAGGCTTGAGCTTTCTCCGTGTGCTCCGCGTCTCCGCGTGAGCCGTTCCTCAGGGTTGCGCTGCCGAGCCGTCAGCCTGGCACACCCATCGCCCCCTCCAGCGCCGCAAGCCGCCGCTTTCGTCCGCCCTGCACTTCGACCACCCGCAGAGAGGCGCGGAGGAGGTCGTACTCATTGCCGGCGATGAGCTCGAGCAGCCGGTCGTTCATGGCGTCGCGCAGCTCCAGGTCCTCGGACTCCGGCGCGTCGATTCCGTCAGCATCCTCGAGCGGAAGCACGATGAGCAGGTCGACGTGCTCCATGCCGAGCCGCGCCACCTCGGCGGCCCCTTCGACGAGCGACTTCGCCCGCCGGTCGCGCCCGAGGTCGTCCAGCGCGAGGAGGTAGGCGAGAAAATCGACCGGGCAGCGCTCGGCGATCACCCGCGCTCCCGTCCGGTAGGTTCGCAGCCGCTCCACCGACACTTCGAGCTGCCGGTAGAAATCGGCCCCGTCCGGCTCCTCGGACAGGCTCTCGTTGTAGACCTCCACGAGCCACTCCCACGGCTCCGGCTCGTGGACGTAGTCCCGATGCGCCGCCAGGAAATCACCGGCGAGCGTGCTCTTTCCGGAGCAGTGGGTACCGGAGATGGCGATTCTCACGCAGAGCGGAACTTACTACAGAGCGCGCCCGTTCACATCAGCCCGACGGCCCTGAATGGCGGGATGGCCGCTTCGATCTGACCGGCCTGCCGGACGAACTGCAGACGGTCCAGTTGTTCCTGCGAGAGCAGCGCCTCGAAGGAAGCGGCGGCGCCCTGGGCAATGGCGGCAAGCTGCTTCTGCCCGGCATGGATGTCGAGAAGCAGGCTGCCGGCGGCTGTCGCATCCGCGGCCGGCGAATCGAGGAGCTTGCCCAGCGCTTCCTGGCTGGCCTGTACTTTGGCGGCGACCGGTTGCATGGCCGCATTCCGCGTCTCGATCATCCCGACCAGCGCCGCGGTCTGATCGTCCGTCAGTTGCAGGAACGTCCTGACGAAGACGATCGGCGGCGGCAGGGGCTCGTCGGCCCGGGTAACGGGAGCGGCGAGCAGCATCAGCAGTGAGGCGGCAACGGCAAGGCGTATCGTTTTCATCGAAATCTCCTTCGCGCTCTTGGTGCGATCCGGCGGCGTGTCATATGACGGCCCTCTTCATGCGACTCAATCCACGAGCGGCGGTGGTGAACCTGACCGGCCTGGAAGGGCAGATTGAAGACTTGCACCCGGCCAGCTTCGCCTGGGCGCTCGGCCTCTGCGGCCGGGATGCCGACGAAGCGCGCGAGGTGCTGCAGGAGACGTACTTGAAGATCTATGAAGGAAAGGCGCGATTCGAAGGGCGTTCCAGCCTGAAGACCTGGCTGTTCGCCGTCATCCGCCGGACGGCGGCGGCACGGCGACGGAGCCGCTGGCTGCGCGAGCTGCGGTTCGTCTTTGTCGACGTGAGCGGCGTGGCCGACGACGCCGACTCCGCCGAGCTCCGGGTCTTGCATTCCGAGCAGACCTCGGCATTGCTTCAGGCCCTGGCCCACCTGGCCCGGCGCCAGCGCGAGATCATCGAGCTCGTCTTCTACCACGACCTCACCGTCGAAGAAGCCGCAGACGTCATCGGCGTTTCCGCCGGCACGGCCCGCGTGCACTACCACCGGGCCAAGCAGCGTCTGCTCGCCGAGCTGGGGACCTACGCATGACCGGCCACGAATCAGAATCAGAGCTCCGCGAGCGCTTTGCCCGCCTGCGCGCCGAGGACCAGCGCACCGTTCCCCGCTTCTCGTGGCAGCCGCGGCTTCGAGAACCTCGCGTCCGCTGGCGTATGGTCTCCGCCACGGCGACGTTGCTGTTCGTGCTCATCGTTTCCGGGATCGGTCTTCACCGGCGTGCTGCGGCGACGTTTTCCGAGGCCGACCGCTCCGCCGTCCACGCGCTCGCGGCATGGCACGCCCCTACCGACGTTCTGCTGCGTACACCCGAGAATCAGCTCCTGACGACCACGCCCCGCATCCCTGACTTGAAAGGAATCCTCAGATGAAGCTCGCGACGAACCTCGTGCTCACCTCCCTTCTTCTGATCGCGCCGCTCGCCGCCGCGCAGGCGCCGTCACCCGACAACGATCCCATCGGGCGCTACCTGGTTCCGCCCGACCTGGTGATGAGCCAGTCCGAGCAGATCGGTCTCAACGAAAAGCAGCGCGCCGCCATCAAGGGCGAGATCCAGAGAATGCAGGCGAAGTTCATCGACGCCCAGTGGGACCTGCAGGAACAGACCGGTAAGATGACGCAACTGCTCCAGATGTCGCCCGCCGACGAGACGAAGATCCTCGAGCAAGCCGACAGGATCATGGCCCTGGAGCGAGAGATCAAACGCGCGCAACTGACTCTCCTCGTCCGCATCAAGAACACGCTGACCACCGAACAGGTCGCGAAACTGGAGTCGATGCGGCGGGGAAAGTGACCTGGTGTCGGTTCGGGTTTGTGGGGGACGGACAATCCTGTCCGTCTTCAAGGCTCGTGTTCCGCGATCCGTGCCGCGCGCATGAGCAGGTAGCGCTGCTCCGGCAGGCTGGCCGTGCGCCCGGCCGCGAGGCGGTACTCGACCACGGCCCGGGCGCGGTCTCCGGCCATCTCCAGCAGGTGCGCCCGGACTGCGTTGAGCCGGTAGTGGCCCGCCAGCTTCCCTTTCGCGTCGAGCGTCTCCAGCATCTCCAGCCCCGCTTCCGGTCCCAGCACCATGGCCCGGGCGATGGCGTGATTGAGCGTCACCATCGGATTGGCGGACATCCGCTCCAGCAGTCCGTAGAGTCCGAGGATCTGCGGCCAGTCCGTCTCCTCCACTCGCGGCGCTTCGTCATGGATGGCGGCGATGGCCGCCTGGATCTGGTACAGGCCCACCTCTCCCCGCGGTAGCGCATCCGAGACGAGGGCGATGCCTTCCTCGATGGTCCGCCGGTCCCACAGGCTCCGGTCCTGCTCGTCGAGCGGAATCAGCTCGCCGTCCGGCCCCGTCCGCGCGGCACGACGGGCGTCGGTCAGCAGCATGAGGGCGAGCAGGCCGGTGACCTCCGCATCGTCCGGCAGGGTGTTGTGGACCATGCGGGCCAGGCGGATCGCTTCGTTCGAGAGGTCGGTGCGCTGGAGGCTCGGGCCGACACTGCTGCTGTAGCCTTCGTTGAAGATCAGGTAGAGCACGTGCAGGACGGCGCCGAGCCGTTCGCCGCGCTCGTCCGCATCCGGCATGCGGAACGGCACCCCGGACTTCCGGATGCTCTCCTTGGCCCGGCTGATCCGCTGGGCCATGGTGGCCTCGGGGACGAGAAACGCATTCGCGATCTCGGCCGTGGTGAGGCCGCCGACGGCCCGGAGCGTCAGCGCGATGGCCGAGGGGCGGGTGAGGGCGGGGTGGCAGCACATGAACAGCAGGAGCAGCGTGTCGTCCTGATCGCCGGCCGTCTCGGCGTCGGGAGCAGCGGCGAACTGTTCATCGGCGGGCACCTGCTGCAGCGCGGCCGTCTCGCGGCGGCGCCGGGCCAGCTCGGTGCGCAGGTGATCCGTCATCCGCCGCGCCGCCACCTGGATCAGCCAGCCGCGCGGATTGCCGGGCACACCGTCCCGCGGCCACTGCAGGGCAGCCGCCAGCAGCGCTTCCTGGACGGCGTCTTCCGCCGCGCCGAAGTCTCCGAAGCGCCGGACCACGGCCCCGAGAACCTGCGGCGCCAGGTCGCGCAGCAGGTTCTCGCCCGTCCCTTCGAGCGGCTCCACCGTCACAATTCGGCGGGCGGCGCGCTCAGCACTTCACGCAGCTCGATCTCCAGGTTCAGCGGCACGCCGCCCTTGCCCGGCGCCACCGACACGCGCGCCGCCAGGTCGCAGGCCCGCTGCTGCGATTCGACGTCGATGATCCAGTAGCCGGCCAGGAATTCCTTCGATTCCGGGAACGGACCGTCGGTGATCTCCGGCTTGCCGTTCTTCGAGGCCCGGACGAGCTTCGCATGCTCCGGCGAGGCCAGCCCCTCGGCGAGGACCCACTCTCCTGCCTCCTGCAGCTCCTTGTTGAACTGCCTCATGAAGGCCATGTGCGCCTTCACATCCTCGAGCGGCCACGTTCCGATTCCGGCCTTCTCCCACCCCGTACCGGGCACGTGCATCATCATCATGTATTTCATCGAACTGCTCCTTTCACCCCTGAGTCGGAGCCCGCGGCGAATTCTCGACGTCGGGCCACGGAATTCTTCACAGTTCCGGACGATCGTCCAATCCACCTCGCGAGGTGGGGAGCCGCAAGACGGGCGTGAGGCGGCGTGGCGGTTGCTGTGTTGCAGCAGATGCTAAACGGCGGGGCTGCCAAAGCCCCCGTTGTGCGCAGGGTTCGAAGAATTCCCGAATGTCCTCGGCCAGCAGTTCCCGTCTTCCATCGCCGTGAGTGACATCCCACGGCATCAGTGCGGCGCAGGATAGGGTGACGCATCGTCGGTGCCTACACTTCCCGGCGCGGCCGCTTCCCTGGTCCTGTCGTCGGACTTGCGACCCTATGTGTCCGAAGGGTGGCATTCCTCTGGTGTATTCTTCGGCATTCCATCGATCGCACCCTTAAGGAATGACCTGGCAATGTCCGGACCGCGTGAGGTTCTGCTCGCAAATCTTCCGCTAATCGAGCAGATCATCTCTTCGATCTGCCGGCGAAAGGGCATGAATCCGGACGAGATCGAGGAATTCGCGTCGATCGTCAAGTTGCGGTTGGTCGATAACGACTACGCAATCATTCGGGCCTTCAGGGAGCGCAGCAGTTTCGCGACGTACATCGCAGCGGTGATCAGCAGGAGTGTCCTCGATCACCGGAACCGTGAATGGGGGAAGTGGCGTGCGTCGACCGAGGCTCAGCGGCTCGGCGAGATCGCCGTAAAGCTCGAGCGGATGCTCCACCGTGAGGAGCGTTCATTCGACGATGCTTGTGTCGCGATTCTGGCTCAGCACCGGGATGTTTCGCGCGAGGAGCTCGAACGGATAGTTGCTCGAGGAGCATCTTCTGGCCGAACTTAGTGCGCTGACGCCGAATGAAATGCAGTACCGCGATCCGCGGCATCGCAAGCAGCTCGAGCTCGTGTTCACCGGGCTGGCCGAGCGCTTCGTGCATGAGCAGTTTGGTCTCGTCATCCGCGTGATGAACGTGCGGCGCGATCCGACGCCGCACGAAATCGCCGCGAATCAGAAGCTCCTCGGCGACGATCTGAGCCGCATTGAAGTGGAATCCAACCGCCGCGATCAGTGGGCCGCGAGCCAGAAACTGGAAAGCCACGAACACGGCGTACGTTGGCCCACCTGTACGATGTGCGTCGCCATCTCACGACGCAATCGGGTACCGACGACGAGATCGCAGAGCTCGACCGGAAGATCGAAGCGGAAAAGGCCGCCCTCCTGCCTCAGGATCTGCCGACCTTCGCTGATGTGCAGCAGAAGCTTCTTCCGGCGCCCCCCTCCGGCGCAACATTGCGCGACGTAGCGCGCCTGGCCGGTCTCGGGGACCTCTTCACCGGTGAGAAGAAGCAGTTGATCGAAGGAGACACTGAATGACAGCTGACGTCGCACGGCTCCCGACGTCGGGCTCGGGCCATGGTCTCGCCAGCACGTCGCCGGCAGGGCTTCTCTGGCGTCCCCAGTTCTGGTTGCGCCAGCGCAAGGTGGTCATTGCCACCGCCGTATTCGTCATCACACTTCTGATCCTGGCACCATATACCTATGCATCCGCGGGCGGATGGCAATGGCTGTCGGTGCTTGTTCAACTGCTCGCGGGCTGGGGAACGATCATTGCCGCACGCGCCCTGGCCGTGCTGGAAGTCGAAGTGGCGATCGTTTCCGAAGTGGAGCGCAGGGGCAACACGTACCCTCGCGATCTCAAGGCCGGCCAGCGGACGCGCATCGATCTGGAGCAGCTCGAAGAGACGATGTTGCCGTCGAATCCCAGCGATCCTCCCCCGGCCATGATTCGTCTCTTTCAGCACATCTGCAAGGAAGCGCGCGACCGCCGGTTCGAATCGAGCGTGCATGTCATGCAGCCGTATCGCGAAGAGCCCCTCGACGATCTGTTCAAGCTGCAGAACCTGCAGAAGATCGCTCTCTGGCTTGGAATCCTCGGCACGTTCATCGGCCTCTTGCTCGCCATCGGCGCCGCGGACGTCGACGGCGGGGACTTCGCCGCGGTCGTCAAGGCGATGTTCAACGGTCTGAAGATCTCGTTCAGCGCCAGTCTGGCCGGGCTGCAGGTCGCGGTCTACCTCGGCGTGCTTCTGCTCCTTCTGCGGCGCGGCCAGGAGAGCTACTTCAAGCAGATGGAAGGTGCGGTGGTGACCATGCTGTCGCTGGCGCGCAATTCCGTCAACAAGGACGAATACCTCGCCGAATTCGCACAGATTCGGGAGACCGTCGACGCGCTCACCGACACCGTTTACGGGCACGCGCAGGAAATCAAGGCGCAGACCGACGAGATCCGCGCCGGCATGGGCCGGCTGGGGGAGGCGAAATCGAGCTTCGACGGATTTCTGCGCCGGATCAGCGCGGCGCAGGATGCGTTCATCGCCGACATCCGCAGCGTCTATGACACGATCTCCCTGAAGAACCTGACCGAAACGCTGCAGGCCACGCTGGCACAGTCGACGCGGCTCATGGGGTCGCAACTGGAGCTCTCCTCCCACCAGATCGTCAATCGCCTTGGCGATTTCAACGGATCCGTCGAGTCGCTGGCGAAAGCACTCGATCTGCAGGCGCGCGTTTATACGGAGACCGCCAACAAACTCGCATTGCAGATCAGCACCGCGAACAACGAGAACATTACCGTGTCGCGCGCCATCGTCACACGGCTGCAGGAGCTGCAGGCGCGTGACAACTCGTCCGTCAGCGTGATCCGCGCCGACCTGCAGGAGCTATCGCGCCGCGTACAGTCGCTGAGCGCCGCCATCGATCGCACCGGACACTTCGCACCCGGGCCGCGCAGCCTGCGCGACCTCCTGGCGTGGCTGGTGCGGTAAGCCGCTATGAGCCGCCTCCACGAAATTCTCTCCGATGACACGAACCAGTTCGGTCCCGGCACCGATCTAACCATCTCGATGCTCGCCGTGATGCTCGTGATCGCTCTGATCACGAGTCATCTGTATCAAATTCAGAAAGTGATCGCCGACCAACGTGACGTCCGCATCAAGTGGATAGAGGAACACAAACCAAAGCCCTGTCCCCAGCCCCCCGTCCCAGCGAAAGAGAGCGAGGGCGGTCACTTCCGGCCGGCCTCGGAGTCCTTCACGGCGGCCGATTTTTACGCCTATCCGGTCACGCGGCTCGTCAATCCGCACGGCACCGCCGCACGCATCGACGACATCCTCCGCGAATACCGCCGGCTGAAGGGGGAGTATCCCTTCATCTTCGTAATCGGTCACTCCAATGAGCTCGACGATCCGCGCGCCGCCGACCACAGTTCCCAGGCACGCCAGAAGCGCAACCTCGAGTACGCCCTGCGCCGCGCCGCTCTGATCGCCGGTCTAATGCAGGAGCGCCTGGAAGCGGGTGAGCTCGATCAGCTCGTTGCCGTCACGACCGGCGAAGCCGATCTGCGCAATCCGGATCAGCCGCTGTCGCAGGAAAACGCCTGGGTGGAAGTGATGTTCGGCAAGGAGTGGAAACCACCCTATCGACAGCTCGCCCGATGAGGTGGAAACGTCATGAAACTCGAGAGCGCGTACCACTTGAAAGAGGAACTGCTTCTGGGCATCGCAGAACGTGCGCGCGTGCGTGGAAACAAGGCGTTGCCGGCAATCGCACTCGGTATCGCTCCGCCCACACGGAAAAGGGAGTTTCGCATCGCGGTCCGGCCGAGATCCCGTCGTGATCTCGCCGGTCTCCATGAATACATCGACGATCGCACCGCAGGCGAGATGGAGATACGAGTAACCGGCGCCATCCTGGCCGCCGCCGGCGCCGTCGCGCTCGGCCTGGGCGCTTCGATCAGTCGCGCGGAAGGACGATGCCGAACCGGGTCACTCGGATTTTTCGCACGGCGCAACGGAGATGGCTCTCTCGGATTCGTCTCCAACAATCACATCCTCGCGGCGGAAGACGCGGGGCGCGATGGTGACCTGATCGTGTTCCCGGGGAAAGCCGATCGCCACCTTGCCGATCCGACTGGAATTGCGCGCCTTGACGGCAACTATCCGCGGTTGCAGGTAGGGGGAGCGAGGGTTGACTGCGCATTCGCTCTATTCTTTGACGAAACAGACGTAATGCAACCGTCTTTCGGTAAGCCTGTTGTGGCCATGTCGAACCTCGCTGTGACCAAGAACGGCCGCAGCACCGGACAGACACACGGGTGTGTCAGCGCGTTTTCGCTCGACCGCTGTCGCGTCGATTACGCGTTCGGTTTTACGACGTTCCAGGGGCAGATTGAGATCGAATCGCTCGACGCGCGCCCATTCGCCTCGGGTGGAGACAGTGGTTCTCTGATCCTGACGGAAGATGGTCACCCGGTCGGTCTGCTTCATTCCGTCTCCGCGGCCGGCGGCCGTATCAACAACTCTGGGCTCACCTTCGCCAATCCGATTCAGCCCGTTCTCGACGCGCTCGACGTATCGTTCCTGTCATGATCCCGGCCTCTCTGGAGCGCGCCATGGCGGCAAAGCGAGGCTGAATGAGCTCCTCGGCGATTCGCCGAACGTCTGCGGCATCGGCATCGCCGCGCTTCCGGATGGCTTCGGCGTCAAGCTGAACCTGCGGCGGCCGCCCTTGCCAGGGACGATCCCAAATGACATCGACGACGTACCGCTGATCATCGACGTCGTCGGTTCCATCAAGGCATGAGCCTCATCGCCGGAGCAGCAGACACGCGCAGATGAACCACGCGTGGCCTCCAGGCTCACCACGTATCCGGCGGCATCCAGAATCCTCGCCTCGGCAGCCCGGCCTTACTGCGCATGGCGTCGATGACGTCCCACGGCACGCCGGCATGCTTCAACGCCATCATGTCGGGGCGGTCGAGAGCAAAACTGACGTGAGCGGCCTTGTCCACCGCGGCAAGCACGGCTTCGTCCGAACGGCCTGCGACGAGCAATTCGAGAACGCCGCGATTGTCGAGTGTGTCGTGCGACGCGGCGGGGGCGGCCATCCACTTCTGCACGAGCGCCAGCGATTCCCACAGCTCCATCGCGTGCGGATCGGTCCAGTGCTTCGGCGGCAATCCGGGCGTAGCGAAGGCGCGCTGGAGCGGCGCGCAGTCCTCGGCGAAGAGCTTCTCCGACGGCTTCAGGCGCGACGCGGCGAGGTTGTGGGTGATCGTTTCGTGCAGATTACGGATTCTCGTCTTCAGGTTGGGCGACTGGAAGGCCGTCCCATCGTGTCCGACGGCAAGGGCGTATTCGCGGTAGGCCTCGTCTTCGCCGCGCAGCGCCGGCAACTGCTCGGCGGCCGACAGGTATGCCGGCCAGTCCCCTTTCTCCGCGAGCCTGATTAGCGAGTCGAAGCGCCCCTTCGGCACCACCACCCCGGTCTGGTGGCGGCGCGGGACGAGGAGGCGCACGACGTCGACGGCCGCGCCGGCGATCAGTTGCGGGACGGAGTCGGGGATGATGGCGCCTGCATTCGAATTCGACACGTCGCCGTCCCAAAGCTCGCGACCGGTGCGATCGGTGATCCGTACCTTGCCGTCGATCGCCTTGGTGTTCCCCGTCAGGTAATTGCGAATGGTGACCGTGACGACGTACGGAGCGTCGCCGGCGAAGGCCATGCCCGGATCGCCGGCGCGAATGTCCGCTTCGATGCGCTGCCGCAGCGCCGCGGCTTGCTTCGTCTCATCGTTGAAGACGAACGCGATCCGCTTGACTGGCAGGATCACCTGCGGCGGCGACAACCTCTCCATCGCCACAACCTTCGTGATCATGCCGAAGCCTTCGGCCGCCAGGCATGCTGGAGCGGCGAGCAGCAACGCGGCGGCGGGAAGAGCAAGAGCTGTCGTCTCACAGCTCGGAGAGCGTAGACGATTTCAAGCGTGCGACGTTGCGACGGGCATCACGCGGACCTCCAATTCTCCACCTTCAGGCCCGCCACTCTCCGGAATTCGCGCTCGTTGTTCGAGACGAGTGTCAATCGGCGCGATATAGCTTGGGCAGCAATGAGCGTGTCGAGCGGTCCGATTGGCGTTCCGGCACGCTCCAACGCGGCACGCAGGTGAGAGTACGCGACGGCATCAGCCGAGGTGAACTCTGCGATTGCAAGCGGGCGAAGAAAGTTCTCGACGCGTCGTAGCATTTTGATCGGCGACATGCTCTTCGCGGCACCGGTTAGCAACTCCGCCTCGGTGAGGACGCTCACGACGATCTCGTCGCTGCTCTTCGAGATGAGTTTGTCGATGACCCGTGCGTTCTTCTTCAGCGCATAAATGCAAGTGTCGGTGTCGAGTAGAAACGTCATGACGGCTCAACCGAGCTTTTGCCGCTTGTCGATCGTGCCTTGTGGTGGACGCTCCAAATCGTCCGGAACACCAGTGAACGACTCCACGTAGCCTTCTGGCCATCCTTCAGCCGGCTCCAGGATGACCGCTTTGCCCTGGCGTCGCACCATCACCGTGTCACCGTTGAAACGGAATTCCTTGGGCAGACGCACTGCCTGGCTTCTTCCGGTCCAGAAAACGCTTGCCCTTTTGGGCTTCATGATACCTATCAATGGTAGGTATCACGGCAAGTCCGGTCAAGCAGCCCGTCTGCGAATGCATCCTTTCTCAGAGGAAAGGATTCTCGTCGCCCCGCCGCGCTGAGAAGTGGCTGCTCACGGTAGCCATTCCTGCTAGATTGAATGGAGCCATTGCGCAACCGTCATGATCGGGAAGAAAGCGGTCAGGAAGAGAGGAGTCATCGGGAGGTCGCCTAGCGTGTTGCCCAACGCCGCCCTGCTGCTGGACCGGACCGCGGACGTGGCGCTCCACGCGCAGCTCTACCGTCAGCTTCGCGATGCCATCCTCACCGGCCGGCTGGCGGCGGGGGCGCGCCTGCCGTCGACCCGCGACCTGGCCCTCGAGCTCGAGGTTTCGCGCAACACCACCCTGGAAGCCTTCACCCAGCTCTCCTCCGAGGGGTATCTGGAAGGACATGTCGGCAGCGGAACGTACGTCTCCCGCCATCTGCCCGATGACCTGCTGCAGCTCCGTGAGAGGCCGCGTCCGGAGCGCAACCCCACCGCGCCGGCGCGGGCTCGCGGTCCGCGGCGGGCCGTCTCGCCGATCAGCGTCGCCGAATACGGCGGACGGCCGCGCCCCTTCCGGACGAGCATCCCGGCACTCGATGCGTTTCCCTATGCGCTCTGGTCGCGGCTTCTGGCGCGCCGCTGGAAGGCGTCGGCACACGACCTCCTCACATACGGCGACGCGGCCGGCTACCGCCCCTTGCGTGAAGCGATCGCCGCCTACCTCAGCGCCACGCGCGGCGTGCGCTGCGACCCTGGGCAACTGATCCTCACCAACGGCTCGCAGCATGCGCTGATGCTGACGGCGATCGTCCTCATCGAAGCGGGCGACAGCGCCTGGGTGGAAGATCCCGGCTTCCTCGGTGCACGCGCCGCGCTCACGAGTGCCGGAGCGAAGCTCGTCGCAGTGCCGGTCGACGAAGGGGGCATCAACGTCGACGCCGGCGTGGAGCGCGCCCCTCATGCTCGCATGGCTTGCGTCACGCCCTCCCACCAGTACCCGCTCGGGCCGACGCTGCCGCTGCACCGGAGGCTGGCCCTGCTCCAGTGGGCCAGCCGCGCCGGCGCCTGGATTGTGGAAGACGACTACGACAGCGAGTTCCGCTACTCCGGCCGGCCGCTCCCGGCGCTGCAGGGAATCGACGCCGGCGATCGCGTGATCTATATCGGCACCTTCAGCAAGGTGCTCTTCCCGTCCATTCGTACGGGATACATCGTCGCACCGAGGCATCTCGTGCCTGCCTTCCTGGCGGCGCGGTCGTTGAGCGGCCAGCAGGCTCCCGGGCTCGATCATGCAGTCCTCTGCGATTTCATCGAAGGCGGCCACTTCGCGCGCCACATCAACCGGATGCGCGTCGTCTACGCGCAGCGCCAGCGCGCCCTCGTGTCCGCGGCCGCGCGCGAGCTGCACGGCCTGCTCGACGTCGCGCCCGGCGAGGCGGGCATGCACCTCATCGGCTGGCTGCCGGAGGGAATCGACGACCGCGTCGCCCACCGCGCCGCCCTCGATGCCGGCGTGGAAGTGACACCGCTGTCCGCCTACTGCCTCGAGCCGCGGCCCCGCGGCGCCCTCCGCCTCGGCTACACCGGCTTCTCGCCGCGCCAGCTGTGGGAGGGCGTACGCCGGCTCGCGGAGACACTGAAGACGCTGCGGCGGCGGTGACCCTCAGACCTCGCGCGACACGTACTTCGGCTTGATGACCCGGTTCATGTACGCCCCATGACTTTTCGCGTTCATGAATCGCAGAAACTCCTCGGCCGGGACTTCGAAGAAGTCGTAACTGCGGCCACTGCGGAACGTCGCGCGCAAGACCCGCTGCTCGCCGTCATAGCCAACGGCCTCGATCGCCTCCGACTCGACGGCCACCATCCGCATGCCCCTGAAAACGTCGGCGCGGAAGGACGGCATTCCTGCGGGAATCTCTGTGACTACCGTGCGTACGAACGAGGCGCCAGCCGTCGTCCTCCAGCCTGGCGATGACCTCGCGGACCTGCACAGACCACAGGTTACACGCTCGGGCCACCTCGGTTCGGGAATCACACCCGAGAACATCGCCCGCTACCGCGGCGCCGACGCGTTCATCGTCGGCTCGTCGGTGAAGATGGGCGGCGTCTGGTCGGGCGAGCTGGATCCCCGTCGCACACGGGCGGTGATGGAAGCCCTACTCGCGTCTTCCATTGACGAGACGTGAGATCCCGCGCGGGTTCGACGCACGCAACTCCTCCGGCAACGCATCGTCGGGCCAGTTCTGCCAGGCCACGTAGCGGCTGAAGCGCTCGATGGCGTGCGTGCCGACGGAGGTGCCGCGGCCGTCGGAAGTGGCCGGGAACGGGCCGCCGTGAACCATGGCGTGGTTCACCTCGACTCCGGTGGGGAACTGGTTGGCGACGAGACGGCCGGCTTTGGCGGCGAGCTGTCCGAGGAGGGATGCGTGGTCGCGCAGCTCCTCGGGTTGTGCGTGGACGGTGGCGGTGAGCTGCCCTTCCATCGACTGCACGAAGGCGTCGAGCTCCGCGTCGCTGTTATAGCGGACGATCAGTGTGCTCGGGCCGAAGACCTCGTCGAGCAATCGCGGCTCCGCGAGCACGCGTGAGACCGCGACCTGCCAGAGGGCTGCTTCCCCGCATGCGACGGCACTGCCGGCGCCGCCGGCGGCGAGCCGCTCCGCGCCGTGGTCGCCCAGCGACTTCTGGCCTGCCTGATACGCGGTGCTGATCGCCGGCGTCAGCATGGCGCCGGCGGCCGTTCCGCGCGTGTGCTCGGCGAGCATCGCGGCAAAGGCGTCGCCGTCCGCGCCCGACGGCACGAGGACGACGCCGGGGTTCGTGCAGAACTGTCCGACGCCGAGGGTGAAGGAGGCATGCAGGCCGTCGGCGATGGCTGCGGCGCGTTCGCGCAAGGCACCGGGGAACACGATGACCGGATTCACGCTTCCCATCTCGGCGTAAACAGGGATCGGATCGGGACGCTGCGCGCCGAGCCGCATCAGCGCCTCGCCGCCGCGGCGCGAGCCGGTGAAGCCGACGGCGCGGATGGCGGGATGGAGAACGAGGGCCTGCCCGACGGCGATGCCGTCGTCGAAGAGCAGTGCAAACGTGCCGGCCGGCAGCGCCTGCCGCGCCACCGTTGCGGCGATCATCTGCGCCACGAGCTCGCTCGTGCCGGGATGGGCGGGGTGCGCTTTCACGATGACGGGATTGCCGGCGGCCAGCGCCGACGCCGTGTCGCCGCCGGCGGTGGAGAAGGCGAGCGGGAAGTTGCTCGTGCCGAAGACTGCTACGGGACCGAGGGGGCGGCGCATGGAGCGGACATCGGGCTTCGGCGGCGTGCGTGCCGGATCGGCGGTGTCGATGCGGGCGTCGACCCAGGAACCCTCGTCGAGCACATCGGCGAAGAGACGCAACTGCGCACAGGTGCGGCCGAGCTCCCCCTGCAGGCGCGGAAGGGGAAGGGCGGATTCTGCATGGGCACGGGCGATGATCATCTCGCCGTCCTCGGTGAGGCCGCCGGCAATGGCGCGCAGAAACGCCGAGCGCACCGCCGCCGCCGTGTTTCCGTACGCCTCGGCCGCCTCGGCCGCGAGCGCGGCGGCGCGCGCGACGCCGGCGTCCGTAGCTGCGTGGAACTGCGGCGGCAGGGCCTGGCCGGTCACGGGATCGACGGCCTGGAACGTGCGCGCGCCGGCTTCCGCGTGCGTGCCGCCGATGAGCGAAGTGCCATGCAGCTCGGCCATGGTCACGGCTCCAGGCGGGGACGCGTGGCCAGGGCCTGCTCGATCTCGCCCAACGCCGTCTGCAGTTCCGCCCCTTCGACCTGGAGGCGCGGCGCGCGGACGCGCGCGCTGCCGCGGCCCACCTTCTCCTGCACGAGCTTGATGAGCTGCACGAACTTCGGCACGGTGTCCATCCGCAAGAGTGGCAGGAACCAGCGATAGAGCGCCGAAGCCTTCTCCCACTGGCCGTTCATGGCATAACGGTAGACTGCCACCGACTCGGCGGGAAAGGCGTTCACCAGGCCGGCGATCCAGCCGACGGCCCCGGCGGCGACTCCTTCGACGATCAGATCGTCCACGCCGATGAGGACGTCGAGACGATCGCCGATCAAGGCGCGGATGGCCGTCACCCGGCGCACGTCCGTGCTCGATTCCTTGATCGACTGGAGGTTGGAGCACTCGCGCGCCAGCTCCGCGACCTGCTCCGGCACGAAGTCGGTGCGGTAGGCGACGGGGTTGTTGTAGAGCATGCAGGGAAGCGCCGTCGCCCCGATGACTGCGGCCACGTGCGCCTTCATCTCTCGCCAGTCGGTGGAGTAGACGTACGGCGGGAGCACCATGAGACCGCTGCAGCCGATCGACTGTGCATCGCGCGCCAGGGCCACCGCATCGCCCGTGGAGAGCGACGAGATGGCGGCGACGACCGGCGCGCGATGGCCGAGCGCCGCCACGCACGTCTCGAGAATCCTGCGCTTCTCGGCAGGCGTCAGCGTGGCCCCTTCGCCGAGCGATCCAAGCGGTACGAGACCGGCGCAGCCTACATCGAGCATCCACCGCCCGTGCTCGGCCAGGAATCCGTAGTCGACGCTCAGGTCGGCGTTGAACGGCGTCGTGATGGCGGGGAGAACACCTTTCCAGTTCATAAGGACCTCACTTGTAGCGGTCGGGATTCAGAAGATCAATGTCGATCGATGGTTGTTCATCAGACAGGATTTCCGCCATCAGTTTGCCGGTAACCGGGGCGAGGCTGACGCCCATCATCGAGTGGCCGGTGGCGGCGGAGAGGTTGGCGTAACGGGCGAAACGGCCCACGTACGGCAGGCCGTCTGGGGAACAGGGCCGCAGGCCGGACCAGACCGGCACGTCGCGGAAGTCATCGGCGTTGAAGTCGGGGAAGTATTCAGGAATGGCTCGAGTGATGCCGCGGACGCGGGCACGGTCGACGGACGTGTCCGTACCAGCCGGCGTGGCGGTGATCTCCATCGTCCCGCCGATTCGCAGGGCCGTCCCCATCGGCGTGACGGCCACGCGCGCCTCGGTGAGGATCGCGCAGATCGAAGGCAGCTTCGGCGGCGCCTGCAAGGTCAGCGTGTATCCCTTTCCGGCCTGCATCGGCACGTGCACGCCGAGCTCCTCCGCGACGCCGGACGACCATACGCCCGCGGCAAGGACGAATTCGTCTCCGCCGATCTCGCCCTGCTTCGTCTCGACGCTCTGCACGCGGCGGCCGCTCGTCCGCCAGCGCAGGGGCTCCGTCTCCCACAGCAACTCCACGCCGGCCGCGGTGATTGCCGTAGTTAGCGCCGCGACGAGCCGCTCCGGCCTGAGGTGGCAATCGCGCGGGTAGTAGACGGCGCCGGCGACGTCGAGCCGCAACGCCGGCTCGAGCGCCTCGGCGGCCTTGCGGTCGAGCACTTCCGCCGCCACACCGAGCTCGCTGGCCATTGCGGCCGTCTTCGCCTCCTCCGTAAGGCCGTGCTCCGTGCGGCAGAGCATGAGCAGCCCTCTCTGCACGAGGCCGAAAGCATCGTGAAACTCGCCGGACCACTCTTCATAGCAGGCGCGGCTGGCCAGGTGGAGGTCGCGCAGCAGTGGCGCGGAGCGTGCCACGTGCGCGGCGTTCGCGGCTCGCATGAACCGCCAGCCCCAGCGCAACAGATCGAGGCTGGCTCGCGGCCGGATGTAGAACGGACTCTCGGGATTGCGCATCCACTTCAGCCCGAGGGCCACCATGCCCGGCGCGGCCAGCGGCACGAAGTGGCTCGGCACGATCATGCCTGCGCTGCCGAGGGCGCAGCCGGCGCCGGGCGGAGCAGCGCGCTCGAGGACCGTCACGCGGTGTCCGCGCCGCGCGGCGTAGAGCGCCGTCGAGAGACCGACAATGCCGCCGCCCACGATGACGATCCTCTTCGACGCCGATACGGTCATGCCGGCCGGATCCCCCAGCAGAACGGATCGCGCTCCTCCAGCAGCAGCGTCGCCTCGGCGTTGATCCAGGCCGTGCCGGTGATACGCGGAATGATCCAGCCGTCGCGGGCCGGGTCGGGCCGGTACGAGCCTTCGAAGACGCTGCCGATGACGCTCTCCTGCTTCCACACGGCCGCGGGTTGCAGCTTGCCGTCAGAGCTCAGGCAGGCCAGCTTGGCGCTCGTCCCCGTGCCGCAGGGCGAGCGGTCGTAGGCCTTGCCGGGACAGAGGACGAAGTTGCGGCTGTCGAGCCCCGCGACCGGTGACGGCTCGAAGAGCTCGACGTGATCGATCACCGAGCCGTTCGCGCCGCGGATGCCTGCTGCGTCGAGCGCCTGCATGATGCGGGACGTCAGCTCGGTGAGTGCTTCGAGGTTGGCCGGCGACACCGGCAGCAAGCGCTCGCGTACGAGGAAGAACCAGTTGCCGCCCCAGGCGACGTCGCCGTGCACGACGCCATGGCCGGGCACGTCCACGGCGACGTTCGCGGCCAAGCGATAGCTCGGTACGTTGGTGACGGAGACACGGCCGTCGTCGTGCAGTTCCGCGCCGACGACGCCGACGGGCGTCTCGATCCGATGTGTGCCCGCCGTGATGCGGCCGAGGTGGGCGAGCGTGACGACGAGTCCGATCGTGCCGTGCCCGCACATGCCGAGCGTGCCGACGTTGTTGAAGAAGATCACGCCAGCCGCGCAGTCCCGATCGACGGGCTCGCAGAGCAGCGCGCCGACCATGACGTCGGAGCCGCGCGGCTCGTTGACGACCGCGGAGCGGAAGCGGTCGTGCTCCGTGCGGAAACGCTCGCGGCGCTTGGCGAGCGAGCCGGTGCCGAGATCCGGACCGCCGTCGATGACGACGCGGGTCGGCTCGCCGCCGGTATGAGAGTCGATCACCCGAATGCGATGCATCCGTCAACGATAGCCTTCCCGATGCCGTGCCGTCTTGCGCGATCAGCCAGCACGGCCTGCGGAATTCGGCATAATGCCGATCCATGTCGACGCCTCGTACGACATCTCCGCCGCAAGCGGCCTGGCAGGACGCGCTGGCCGACGCCGCCGTGCTCCAGGCCACGTTCGACCAGATCCCCGACATCGTCTTCTTCGTGAAAGACGCCGAGGGGCGCTACCGGATCGTCAACCGCACCCTGGCCGAGCGTTGCGGAATCCTGCACAGAGAGACCATCGTCGGCCGCACGGCGGAAGAGCTGTTTCCGGCGCCATTCGGCGGGAGTTACACGCTGCAGGACCAGCTCGTATTGCGTACCGGCACGGAGATCCGCGACCGGCTCGAGCTGCACCTCTACCAGGGCCGCGGCTCGGGCTGGTGCCTGACGTTCAAGACGCCGTTGCGCGACGCGAGCGGCGCCATCGCCGGGCTGATCGGCATCTCGCGCGATATCCACCATGCGGACGAGCGCCATCCGGAGTACTCGCGGCTCGCCCAGGCCGTGCAGCTCCTCCGCGACCGCCACCACGAGCCGCTCCGCCTCGCGGACGTGGCCCGCGGCGCCGGCCTGTCGCTCGACCGTTTCGAGCGGCTCTGCAAGCGCGTCTTCCACCTCACTCCGCAGCAACTGCTGGCCCGGGCCCGCCTCGATGAAGCCACGCGCCTCCTCCGCGAGACGGACGACGACATCGCCTCGATCGCCTACGCATGCGGCTACAGCGACCACAGCGCGTTCACGCGCCAGTTTCGCACGACAGTGGGGCTTACGCCGACCGCGTACCGCGCGGCGGGGTGAGCGGGACGGACACCAGGCGGCAATCACCGCCAACTCACAATGCGAAGACCCTGAAAGCGACTGAAATCACCGTCGTTGAAGGTCACAAGCGTCAGATCACTGACTCTCGCGATCGCGGCGATCTGGCCATCTGCGAATGGTGCCGTTTCGCCGGAAGCAGCGAGGCGAGCTCGTTCCTTCGCGTGCCACTCAGCGGCCGGTTGGTCGTAGGCAAGAATCGGTATCGTCGGGAGCACCACCTCGTCGAGATACCTCGCAATCGCATCACGCCGCCTCGAAGTCGGAAGGCGCTCCATGCCGAATCGCAACTCGTGCCACACCACGGAAGGGATCGCGATCTCGTCTTCGTGGCGCCGTAGCCTCCGAATCGTTACATCGTGAGGCCTTGGTCGCAGAGGCTCCGAGACGATGTTGGTATCGAGCAGATATTTCAGCGTCATAGCCCGACATCTCTGCCGGGAAAGGTGTCGCGTACGCCACCGAAGATCTCGCTCGGATCAATCTCCAGATCGGACAGCTCGACATCATGCGCAAAATCGTCCCATGCCTCGGAGAAGCGTCGTGATCGCGCAGCCAGCCGTTCGTACTGCTCGCGTCCCAGCAGCACGGCAACACCTCTCCCGTGGCGGGTCAGCTCGATGGGCTCACCCGACTCAGCCTCCCGAACGAGCTTAGGCAGATTGCTTCGCGCTTCCGCGATCGAGTGTTGCTTGCGCATCGATCCTCCTATGTACACAACGATGTACATCTTAGCATCGAGGTGCCGCGGCGCCACTTCTGCCCTCTGCCTTCTGACCATGCGCGGGCTGCGCTGGCGCTAGTCAGCCCGTCTCAGAACGTGATGTTCCGCACGTAGTGGCAGGTGTAGCCGGCGGGGTTCTTCTGCAAGTAGTCCTGGTGGTACTCCTCGGCCAGCCAGAACTCTTTGGCCGGGACGATCTCCGTGACCACGGGGCGCTTCCACGCGCCGGACTTGTCCACCCGCGCCTTGACACGCTCTGCCACTTCGCGCTGGGTTTCGTCGTGATAGAAGATCGCCGAGCGATACGACGAGCCGAGGTCGTTGCCCTGACGGTTCAGCGTCGTCGGATCGTGCATCTTGAAGAAGAAGAGGAGGAGGTCTTCGAAGGACGTCTTCTTCGGGTCGAACGTGACCTCCACCGCCTCGGCGTGGCCTTCGTGGTTTTTGTAGGTGGCGTTGCGGACCGTGCCGCCGGTATAACCGACCCGGATGCTGACCACCCCCGGCTGCTTGCGGATCAGCTCTTCCATGCCCCAGAAGCAGCCGCCCGCCAGCGTCGCCACCTGCAGACCGTTCTTTTCCGCCGTACTCATCGAACCCTCCTTCTGCGGCTGCGCGGGGGCAGGTGCCGCCGCCAGTTGCCCACAACCCAACACGAATGCGAATGCGATCACGGAAACCACACGGGAACGAACCAAGAACGGCCTCCTTGCTCCGCGGGGAGTGTATGCGAAGCGTGCGAATAGGATGCCGCAGGGAGAGCGGCGGTTTCGCGACGACTTGGTTACAGGCGAGCGGGAGGCGGCGAGCGGCGAGCGGCTGCGAACAGCGACCAGCGAACAGCGACGGTGTAGGATCATCGCGGAGTCGGCCCATCTCCTTCGCCTGGTCCATCCGGAAGTGGTACCTCGACTGTGTCGCGGACGACGGCACCGTCTGGATCGGCTATTGGGGACGGGCTCGCTGGACGGCGGTGCGCGTCCCGTTCGCCAGTTCGTTTCTGTTCGCGGACGGCAGCGCCAGGACGGCGACGTCGCTCTCGGCCGATCCCGAGCCTGGCCTGGAGGATGGCCGCCTGAGCTGGGTTTCGCCGTCGCTCGGCATCGACGCACGGCTGACGGCGCGAGACTCCAGCGTCGAGAGCCGGCTCCATGACGGTGTCGTATGGCGGTGCGTCATGCCTTCGGGCGACGCCATCGTGCAGTTGCCGGATCGCGTCCTCCGCGGCCGCGGATATGGCGAGTTGCTCGAGCTCTCCATCCCGCCGTGGAGACTGCCCATCCGGGAACTGTATTGGGGCCGTGCCGGCTGCGCTGGAACATCGCTCGTGTGGATCCGCTGGAACGGCGCTCATCCGCTGCAAGCCGCCTGGCGCAACGGAGTGGCGGTGGAGGCGGCGCAGGTGGAGGACGATCGGGTGGTGCTCGCGGATGGGATGCGCCTCGAAATGTGCGAGCGCACGGTGCTGCGCGATGAGCGCCTGTCCAAGACATTGAAGCCGCTGCGGAGGCTCGCCGCCATCGGCGCGCGTGCGTTGAACGGTGCCGTCGAGCGGAAGTGGCGAAGCCGAGGAAGCCTTTTTGATGGCGACCGTCAGATCGATGAGGGATGGGTGATTCATGAACGGGTCGAATTCGCCGCACGTTGATGCGACAGGACCGGGACGAGAACGGAGCGCCGCCGGCCAGCTCGCTTACGCTGCGCTGTTCGCGCTCGTCCTGCCGCTGCTGCTCGCAGCCTGGGCCATCGCCCTGGACCGCCGGATCGAGCTGCCGCTCGTGGGCTCCGCTGCCGTCGGGCTGGCACTCGCGATCTGCGGCGCTCTCCTGATCCTCCTCGGCGTGATCTACCTTCGGGTGAAGGGCGGCGGCTGGCCCATGAGTCCGTACCCTCCGCGCCGGCTCGTCTCGAGCGGTCCGTATGCGCTCGTCGCGCACCCGCTCTACGCCGGCTCCGTCCTGGTGGTCGCCGGCGTGTCGATGCGGCTCCACAACGCGGCAGGGATCTGGATCGTGACTCCCGTACTCGCGGCGGCCTGCGCAGCCTTCGTCTGGGGCAGCGAGTCGGAGCGGACGCAGGAGCTCTTCGGCGCGCGGTCGTCGCCGCCGCTGCTGCACCTTCCGTCAGCCGCCGAGGTCAGGCCGGCGCCCTCCGACCGGCTGGCCACGTACTTCCTGGCCTTCCTGCCGTGGTTCCTCGTCTACCAGGGGATCAATCAATTCGCGCGACCGCGCGATGCCGTTCGCCTGGTCATGCCGTGGGAGTCTCGCATCCCCGTCATCGGCTGGACGGAGCTCGTCTACGTCAGCGTCTACGCGATCGTGCTGTTCGCGCCGCTGGTGGCGCGCACGGCTCGGGAGCTTCGCTCCTTCACCATCGCCGCCTGGGTGGCTACCGGTGTCTCCGCGCTTTTCTACATCGCCTTCCCAACCGCCATCGGACAGGGTGCGGTGCCGGCTTCGGCCTTCGCGCCGCTCATGGAATGGGAGCGGGCCTTCGAGGCGCACAACACCGCCTTTCCGGCCTTTCACGTCATCTGGCCGATGCTCGCGCTCCGGCTCTACACGAGCGCATTCCCGCGGACGCGCGTCCTCTACTGGCCCGCCGTCCTCGCCATGGGCGTGAGCTGTGTGACGACAGGCATGCACGCCGTGGCCGACGTGATCGCCGGCCTGCTGCTCGGCGTGATCTTCGTCCATATCGAGCGGGTCTGGCGGCTGCTCGTGCGGGGCGCGGAGATCGTGGCCGCCTCGCGCGCGGAGCGGCGGGCCGGACCGCTGCGCCTGATCAACCACGGTCTCTACGCCGCGCTCGGAGCCGCGCTGGGAGTGGCCATTGCCCTCGCACTTGCCGGGCGGGACCAGCTCGGTGCCGTCTTCTTCGTGGTGGGGGCGGCGATTGCCGGCGCGGCGCTGTGGGCGCAGTGGGTAGAGGGGAGCTCCGCTCTTCTGCGTCCGTACGGGTACTACGGCGGCGTCCTCGGCGCGGCCTGCGCCATCGCCCTGTCATCTCTCTGGACCGGCAACGGCATGCGACTCCTGGCCGCCTTCGCCGCCGGTGCGCCGTTCGTCCAGGCCGCCGGCCGCCTGCGCTGTCTCGTTCAGGGGTGCTGCCACGGGCGCCCGGTGCAGACCGCCGCCGGCATGACGGTGACCGAGCCGAGCTCCCGCATCGTCCGCATCGCGCAACTCGGCGGCGTCCCGCTCCATCCGACGGCGCTCTATTCGATCGTCGCCAACGTCGTGACCGGCATTCTGCTGATCCGGCTCTGGCTCCTGGCCGCACCGCTGAGCTTCATCGCCGGCACATACTTCATTCTGGCCGGGCTGACGCGGTTCGTCGAAGAGCACTACCGGGGAGAGCCGCAGACGCGCACGGTGGCCGGACTCCGTCTCTACCAATGGATGTCGATCGCCAGCGTCGTACTCGGATGCCTGCTCACGGCCCTGCTGTCGGCTGCCGCAACGCCGCCGCAAGCTCTCTCCCTCATGACCTTCGCCGCCGCTCTCGCGGCCGGGATCACGGCGTACTTCGCGTACGGCGTCGATTTCCCTGAGTCGAACCGGCGGTTCGCGCGGCTGACGTAGGCGGGAGCCCCGGCATTTCTACGGCGGTGTCACCGAGATCGTGGCCGAAGCCTGGTTGGTGATGTGGATGTCGCCCTGGTCGGCGAAGAGGACGAGCTTCTCGCCGCCGCCGTTGATCCTGCCAGTCGTGTGGATCTTCGTCTTGGCGCCCACCTGTTCGCGTTTCGTAGTCAGGCCGTTGAAGTCGGAGTAGATGCCGATGGCGTCGGGGTCGGTGCTGAGGACGGTGGCGTCGATCTCGGCGGCGAATTTCGGAGTGAGGTTGACGATCACGTTGCCCAGGGTCGTATGGGCTTCGATGCGCTCCGACTTCACGTTCTGGTCGGCCGTGACGGTGATGTCGCCGGAGCGCGTCTCGGCGGTGATGGGACCCGCGGCCTGGGCCACGACGATGTCGCCGCCGCCGGACGTCAGCGACGTCGGGCCGCCGGTGTAGAGCAGGCGCACCGAGCCGCCGCCGGTGATGATCTGCCCGCCTTCGCGGGCCGCGTTGACGAGGATGTCGCCGGCGGAGGTGCGGGCGAAGACGTTGCCGATGATGTCGCCGAGCGTCAGCGGTCCGCCGAGCGAGGTCACGGTGCAGTCGCCCCAGACCTTGTCCAGGGTGATGGCGCCGGCGCGCATCTCGACGCGGGCCATGCCGCGAATCTCGTTGACCTCGATGTTCTCGATGTTGCCGGAGTAGACGAAGGGGCTGGTCACCATGGGAATGTGGCGAACGGCCATGATCGGATCGAACGGACGCCGGGGCGGCTGGTTGCTGCGGCCGGCCTCGATGATCGACTTCCCTTCCTTCCTACTGGTGCCGCTCCGCAGGAGATACACCGTGCCGAGGATGGTCTGCGTGGTGAGCGTGGGCCCGCCGGGAGCATTGACGCTCGCCCGGAACTTGCTGCCTTCGAAACGGCCGCGCACGGGCAGGGTCGTCCGGAGGTCGCCGCGGAGGGTGTCAGCAAGCCAGTCGAAGTTCGAGTCGGAAGGCAGGATGACCTCGATGTCGCCGTTCACGGTCGAGAGTTGGGCGTTCGCGCCCGGTCTGCCGGTGTAGTGATAGATGACGGTTCCGTTGGTCGTATCGACGACCGTAGAGCCGGAAACGCCGTCGAGGGCGATGGTGCCGTTGAAGCCGCGCACGATCACGTTGCCGATCATGTTCACCACGTGAATGCGCTCGGCCGACTTCGAGACGATCTGGATGTGCACCCAGCGCGGCAGGCGCAGGGTGTAAGCGACGGTGGCGCTCCAGCGCGGCGAGCGGGCCGGGGGCAGGACCGTCCGCACCAGGCACGTGGCCGGGTTGCCCTCGATGCTGACCTGAGTGGCGTCCATCCCTTCCTGGAGTGCGGCCTTGTCGACGGCCACGATGGTCTTGACCGCGGTCATGGAGACGTTCGGCACGTCGGTACCGACGACGTCGATGCTGCCGGCAGGGTTGTCGACGAACAGGGACGCAGAGATCCCGAGCGGGATGTCCCGCACGATCTTCTCAGAGGCCGTCTGGTTCGCTGCGGCGTTCCACGCCGCGAGCACGAACACGGCCGCGATGATTGAGCTCCTGGAAGTCATCACGGATGAATGAGTCTCAGCGCCTCCGCCGCCTTGACCCGAACGTACGGGTTCTCGTCGCCTTGCGAAGCCTTCTGGCGCAGAATGTCGAGTGCGTCGCCACCGAGCGTGGTGCCGTTCTTTGCCAGGTTGGCCAGGGCCTCGACGGCCTTGATGCGCACGGCCGGGTTGGGATCGTTCTTCAGCGCGTCGATGAGCGCGCGGTGCGTGTCGCTGTCGGTCGAGACGTTGGCCGGCAGGTTCTTGAGCGTGTCGGCGGCCTTGATGCGCACTCCCTCGTGCTCGTCATTGCGCAGCACGTTCGCCAGCGCCGCGGCGATCTCCGGATCGACGTTGCTGGGGCGCGAGTAGGTGGCCCGTACCCAATCGATGGCCCGCTGGCGCGACGGGCTGAGGTGATCCTCGTTTTCCAACACGTAGGTCAGCAGGCGGACCATGGTCTTGTCCGTCGGCTTGCCGGTCACGGTGACGTGGGAGGTGAGATCGAAGGCCACGTTGATCTCCGGATCGTTCGGGTTCGCATCGATGAACTGCACGTTCTGGATGTCGGGGCGGCCTTCGATGACCGGATTGATGGCCGAAGCTGGCAGCACGCGCGACTCGGCGATGGAGTAGGAGACCGGCAGAACGCTCCCCTGGGTGTTCCGGGAAGCAGCCGGCGTGAAGACCGGCGTCGCTCCGCGGTGTCCGGCGAAGTAGCCTCCGCCGGCGATCACGACGATCGCCGCGGCCTGGGCCAGCCACTTCAAGGCGGGCTTGCGATGGAACGGAACCACCTTCGCCGCCGCCGGCGGGAAGACGTCGGCCAGGAACTTCTCCTTCACCCGCGCGGGCGGATCGACCAGGGGCAGCTCATCGAGAAGGTTCCAGGTCTCCTGGCAGGCGGCCCACTCGTCGCTGCAGACGGCGCAGGTCTCGATGTGCTGGTGCGTGAGCTCGCGCTGGACCGGGTCCAGGGACTCGGTCAGCAACAGCGGCATGCTTTCTCTCATGACATCGCATTCAGACATCGGCTACCTCCGCGTGAGTCACCGCTCAACGCCTTCTTCAGCGTTTCCATGGCCCGGAAGACGCGGGTCTTGACCGCGCCTTCCGAACAGCCCGAGATCTGCGCGATCTCGGCGTACGACAGACCCTGATACCGCGACAGCAGGATCGCTTCGCGCTGCTCGGGCGTCAGTGCCGCCAGCGCTTTGCGAACCCGCTGTTCGTTCTCTCTCTGCTCGAGATTCCGTTCCGGCGACTCGCCCGGTGCGGGAAGTGTGACCAGGACGTCGTCTGATTCCTTCGTCTTGTTGTCGGCCTTCCTCAGGTAGTCCCGGCACCAGTTGGCCGTGATGGAAAAGAGCCAAGTCGACAGTTTCGCGTCACCATGAAACTGGTTCGCATGCTTGAGCATCTTGACGAAGACTTCCTGGGTCGCGTCCTCCGCTGCCTCGCTGTTTCTCAGGAAACGAAAGGCGAAGTTGTAGATACGCGAGCTGTACCGGTCGTAAATCTCCGAGGCTGGCGAGAAGTCGCCTGCCTGAACGATTCGCATCAACTCCTGATCGCTCAGGTGCTTCATCTCCCGCCGGTCTCGCTGGTCTGACGTGGACATTGAGGAAAAGGTTACGGCCCTGCAAAGGCTGGAGGAGGGCGGGCAGGGACAAAGCGCTGAAAGGCCCCTGAGCGCCGTCCTTTCAGCCTTTTAGCCTTCGGACACCGACCGAACAATGATGAGCCGCCATTCATTCGCCGGACGGGAGGGAGGGAGGCGGAACGGCCGGATGGCCGGTTTCGTACCCGGAGTCAGGAACAAGAGCGCGGCGGAAGGCCGAAAGGCCAGACGCGGGCGTGCTTCCTTTCAGCCTTCCAGCCTTCCCGCCTTGGCCCCCTGGGCCGTCTCCAGCCCCGCCACGACGAGGGCCATCGTGTCCAGCATCATCCAGTAGACCTCGGTATCGCCGAAATTGAACTCGAAGAGGCCGGCCGCCGCCAGTGCCACCGTGACGACCACCCCCACTTCCGCCCACTCCCGCGCTTCTCCCCGCCACCCGAGGATGCACTCCCGCAGGAAGAGGCCGATCAGGAGGAGGTAGGCCGCCAGTCCTACGACGCCGCGCTCGGCCCAGAGCTGCACGACGTTATTGTGCAGGTGGGGAATGCGAAACCGCGGCGCATCATGCTTACGATAAAGGGGATAGACCTCTTTGACGTTCGCCGGGCCGACACCGAGGAGGGGATAGTCCTTGATGATCTCGATCCCGGCTTCGACCATGCGGATCCGGTCGAGGTTCGACGACTGGCGTGTGTCGAAGACCGAGATCATTCGCCCGAACAGGCCCAGCGGCATGACCAGGACGGCCACGACGGCGAGGGCGGGCGCAAAGACGAGCCACCGCGGCCGTCGCAGGATCAGCAACATCAGCACCGCCGCCCCCCACCCGATCCATACACTGCGGGTGAGGGTCAGCAGGAGCGATAGCGTAGTCAGGATCGTGACGCCAAGGAGCACCCAGTTGCGCAGGTCATGCAGCCATAGCACGAGGGCGATGAGCGCGACGACCAGCAGCAGGCCCGAGAACGTCATGACATGGGAGGCCGGACCTGTGATGCGGTGCTCGAGGTCGCGCTGCAGCAGGATGAAGTATTGGAAGAGCCCGTAGGCGGAGATGAAGGCGCCGAAGAAGAGGATCATCCTCAGGCCGAGGTCGCGGGCTTTGTGGACGTTGCGGTAGAGGATGACGACGGCCGGAAAGAGGAGCGTCTTTCCCCACAAGGCCCCCTCGGCCGCGGAGTGGATGGCCCGCGGGGCCGCCAGCGCGGAGATGCTCGAGATGAGGCAGTAGACGAACAGCGGGTAGAAGAGGATGTGGAACGACGGCTGAAGGTCGCGCCGGTAGAGGGCGACGATGGCGCAGATCAACGTGCCGAGGACGCAGAGCTCGGACGAGAGCACCCATCCCTGGAAGAACAGGTGGCCGAGGTACCAGAGGATGGTGAGGACGACGGCGTTGGGAATCGTGTCAGGGAGGCGGAGAAGCTGGCGCAGGCGCGACACGGGCCGGGGTCACGCTCCGTCGAGCGCCTCGTCGACCAGCATGACCGGGATGTCGCTGACGATGGGATAGATGCGGTGGCACTTCACGCACTGGAGACCCTGCTCGACGACGGGCTCTTCGCCGCGGAACTTCTCGCGGAACTTGTCGCGGATCGCTCCCTGCCGAGCCTCGCTGATGGGGACAGGCTTGACCTCCTCCTTGCAGAGGGGACAGGCAAGAATCTCCAGCAGCTCGGCATCGATCGGCATGGCGGCGAAGGGTAGCACACGCAGTTTATCCCGAGCGAGGGAGGGGGGTGGACGGGAGCGAGGGATCAAACTGCGGCATGCCGGGAACACGAATGGTGCACCAATCGCCGGATGCTAGTCCGTATTCTTGAGATGGCTCAGTTTCTTGCGGCTGCATCACTCAACGTGTCGATCGGACGGTGATCGCCCACATTCCCGCATGCCTCCTTCTGATCCCTCGCTCCCCACCCAGCCGCCGCCCGCGCTCGGGATAAACTCGGATCGCGATGAAGGTCCTCCACCTCGCGGCAGCGAACCGCTGGACGGGTGCGGCGGCGCCGGCGTTTGCGGAGGTCGAGGCGCTGCGAGGGGCGGGAGTGGATGCGCATTATGCGTACGTGGGCGGCTACAAGCTCGAGGCGAAGATCGGGCGCTTCGACTTCGCGCACCCGATCATCGCCAAGGCCCAGAATCCGCTCTCGTTCGTCCGCACCACGGAAATGATCGACGCCCTGCTGCACCGCCACCGCTTCGACGTGGTGCACGCGCATCTGACGTACGACCATTGGCTGGCGCGGTTTGCCGTGCGCGATACCGGCGCAAAGATCGTCCGGACGTTTCACGCCCGCCGCGTGCTGCGATCGGATCCGTTTACCCGCTCGCTGCTTCGCCGCACGGCCGCGGTCTGCGTCGTGAACGACACCTTCCGGATGGACGGTCTCCGGCGCGCCTTCACGCCGCCGCCGCTCGACCAACGCCAGTTCGACCCGGACGGAGCAGATGCCCGTGCCCTGTACGGCATCGGCGACGGAACGAAGCTGATCACCGTCATCGGCAAACTGTCGCGGGATCGCGGCTTCGAGGCGGCGCTCGACGCCTTTGCCCTCGTCCGGCAGGACGACGCCGGCGTACGGTTGATGATCATCGGGCACGGCGAGCACCGGCCGGCGCTGGAGGCACACGCGGCACAACTTGGCGTTGCGGACGGCGTCAGCTGGGCCGGCTACCACGAGGACGACCTCGCCGAGCACTATCGCGCGGCAGACATCCTGCTCTTCACCGCCCGCGGCTCCGACGAAGGACACCGGGCCGTGCTCGAGGCGATGGCCTGCGCGACCATCCCGGCCGTGTATCCCATCGACGGGATGCAGGCGATCCTCTCCGACCTCGCACCGGAGCTCATGGCCAGCGATACGACGCCGGCGGCCCTGGCCCAGGTCGTCACGCGGCTGCTGAAGGTCGAGGATCTCGCATCGCTGCGCCGGCGTGTGCGCGACCGCTCCGACTGGTTCGCCTACGATCGCGCCGCCGAGCGTCTGCTGGCCGTCTATGGACGAGCGCTGGGAAGGTAATCGTTTGCATTCTAAGCACCAGGAGCAGAAAATCCTCGCTGGTCCAAAATGCCCGGTGGTAGCTCTCCCGTCCTCGCCATAGCTCTGGCGCAGGCACTCGCGGCTGCGCTTGTCGCATCCCTGGCCTTCGCTTCGTTCAGTCTTTACCGAAAGACCTACCTATTCCACTGGGCGTTCGGCTGGACGGCGCTGGCCGTCTACCACGCCACGGAGCTCTTCCAGCCGGCCATGGCCGGCATGGCCGGCTGGCTCCAGTCCGGCTGGCTGCTGTTCGGTACGTTTGAGCTCGTGCGCCGGCGCCCGGTGCGGCTGCGCCCGTCCCGCTGGATGCTCCTCGCCCTGGCGTTGCTCGGTACGCTCTCCGGCGGGCTGGCGCCGGCGTTCGTGCGCCCGGCAGTGGCCGGAGTTGCCTGCGCCATCGCGGCCTGGTGGCTCTTCCGTGCCCGGACGCGGCATCCCGGCATCGGGTTTCGTTTCGCCGGCGCGGCGCTGCTGGCGTCGGCCGCCCAGCTCTTCGCCACCGCAGTCCTCCCCCAGGCGCTCACTCTCCGCTATGCCGAGCTTGTGGTCCAGGCCATCCTCGGCGCGTCGATGATCGCCTGCCTGCTCGACGACGAGCGGGAGGCCGCCGAGCTGGCGACGTATGAGATCGAGCACCTCGCTTACCACGACGCGCTGACCGGGCTGCCGAACCGGCCGCTCTTCACCGACCGCCTCATCGTGGCCCTGGCCCAGGCCAACCGCGCGGACCAGAAGCTGGCAGTTTTCTTCCTCGACCTCGACCGGTTCAAGGACATCAACGACTCGCTCGGCCATTCCACGGGGGACAGCCTGCTGAAGGCGGTGGCGGAGCGCATCCGGACCTGCGTGCGGGACGGCGATACCGTGGCCCGCTTCGGCGGCGACGAGTACACGCTCCTCATCCCCCGCGTCGAGCACATCGAGGACGCCGCCAAGATCGCGGAGAAGATCATCGAGACGCTGAAGATCCCGTTCGTCATCAACGGGCAGGAGCTGTTTGTCACGACGAGCATCGGCATCAGCATCTTTCCCCACGACGGCGTCGACCCCGAGACGCTCGTGCGCAACGCCGACACGGCCATGTATCGGGCCAAGGAACAGGGGCGCGACAACTACCAGCTCTACGCACCGGCCATGAACGCCCGGGCCCTGGAGCGGCTGGCCCTGGAGAACATGCTCCGGCGGGCGCTGAAGCAGAAGGAGCTGACGGTCCACTACCAGCCGCTGATCGACCTCGGCAGCGGCTCGATTACCGGCATGGAGGCGCTCGTGCGCTGGCGCCACCCCGAGCTGGGTCTCCTCCTTCCCGCGCATTTCGTTTCGACGGCTGAGCTGTCGGGGCTGATCATCCCCATCGGCGACTGGGTCCTGCGCACGGCCTGCCGGCAGGTGCACTCCTGGAACAAGCGGCTCGACGCCGCGCTGACGGTTTCCGTCAACCTCTCCGCGCGCCAGTTCTCACAGCCGGACCTGGTGGCGCAGGTGCGCGACGCGCTGCGGGAGACGGGACTCGCTCCGGAGTTACTCGAGCTGGAGATCACCGAGAGCAATGCCATGCAGAATGCGGAGAACACCATCCGCACCCTGCGCGAGCTGAAGGCGGCCGGGGTTCGCATCTCCATGGATGATTTCGGCACCGGCTATTCGTCGCTCAATTACCTCAAGCGCTTTCCCATCGACACATTGAAGCTCGATCAGTCCTTCGTGCGCGACAGCACGACCGACCCGAGCGACGCCGCCATCGTCAGCGCGGTCATCGCCATGGCTCACAGCCTCGACCTCAAGGTGGTCGCGGAAGGGGTCGAGACCCGGGAGCAGCTCGAGTTTCTCCGCCACCGCAACTGCGACATGATCCAGGGCTTCTACTTCAGCGCCCCGCTTTCGGCGGAAGAGCTGGAGCCGTTCTTTCTGGAGCGCCGCGCGGCGGCGGTGCCGTAGACAGTGCCGAGTGCCGAGTGCGAGGGGGGCATGAGGCATGAGTGGCCTCTATCGCTGATTTCTTCACACTCTGAGTGCTGAGTCCAAGTTACAGCGTCCTAAGCACTGCCCGTACAGGGCTGGCATCGGCGCCGCGGAGCCGCAGCGGGGGGGCGATGAGCTCGTACTCACCCTCGGCGACACCGTCGAGCACGAGACCTTCGAGCACTCCCATGTCGTGCTCGGCAAAGGCGTGATGGGCCTCGAGCTCCTTCGATGCGAACGGATCGACGGACGGTGTGTCGATGCCGATGAGCATCACGCCGTGCTGGTAGAGCTGGTGAACGAGCTCCGGCGAGAGCGAGGCGAAGTCGTCATTCCAGGCACGAGGGTCGGGGAACGTGCCCGTGCGCAGCAGTACCCGAGGCGCGGAGATCGTCTTGCGCTGCAGGTGTACGGGGTAAATCCGCTCACCGCGGCCCATTTCAACGTGCACGACGACACAGCGCCCGATGTAGAGCTCCAACCGCCGCGAAGCGATGTCGTCGGCGCCGAGGACATAGTGACTGGGCGCATCGGCGTGAGCCCCGACGTGCACGGTCGTGCGAATGTCCGAAAGAGTGAGGTTCGCTCCCATGTCGAGATTCACCGTCTGGACGTAGGGTGTGTCCCCCGGCCAGACGTGGATCGAGGAGTCGATCAGCGGCGAGATGTCGATCAACATGGTTGGTGACTGGGTTGCTGGGTGACCGGGTTGCCGAGTCGCTCGGTCTACGGACCTTTCCTCACGCCGCGGCGATCACTTTCAATTCGATGGCAATCGGAGTCGGCAGCTCTTCCACGCCGACGGTCGTCCGGGTGGGCTGGATCCGGCCGAAGTATTCGGCGTAGACGGCGTTGAAGCGCTGAAAGTCGCGTTTCATGTCGATGAGATAGACCGTCACGTCGAGAACCTTGTCCAGCGAGCTGCCCGCCTCTTCCAGGATGGCCCGGACGTTCTCGATGGCTGCGCGCGTCTGTACGTCGATGTCGTGATCGATGACGCTTCCGGCCTCGTCGCGCACGATGCCGGGAATCTCCCCCGTGCCCGGTTTGCGCGGTCCGATGCCGGAGAGGAAGAGCAGGTCGCCCACACGCCGGGCGTGCGGATACGGACCCACGGGCGGCGGCGCCTTGTCGGTGCGGATGGCGGCCGCATCATCCTCAGCGAAGCGAGGGACCTGGGCGGGTGGTGGAGCCGGGTGCTCGGCATCAGGAGCCGGCGTCTGCGCACCGCCCTCGGCCGGCGCCGACAGCCACTCCGGCAGCGGCGGCTCATCCGTTACGGGCCGGGGCTGCTCGGGCAACACGTTGTGCGTCTCCAGTCCGGTGCCCTGCTCCGGCGTATCCGTGGTCTGGACGGCCGGCCCCTCGTCGAATTCCTTCTCGAAGTCGAGGGCCTTGCGCGGGTTCGGAGTCAGCTCGACGAGCGCGCAGCCCGTGCCCCATACCGGCTGGTAGTCCCACACCCGGCCGTCGTACTTGTTGTTCTCCCCGGCCAGCGCGGCCAGCCACCAGACGGCCTTGAAGCCCATGTCGGCATTCGCTTCCCGGCCGAACTCGCGGGCCACCTGCGCCACGTCTTCCAGCCGCCCCTCGCCGAACATCTCCAGGATCTTGCGGTTCCACTCGTCGTCTTTGGCCGACGAGATCCGGTCGTGGGCGAGATCGATCTCGGCCACCTCGTAACGGTTGGAGAGGTTCGACACCACGACGACGACCGTCTTCTTTCCGCAGGCGTCGATTGCCTGCCGCGCGATGCGGCCGAGGGCTCGCGTCTCGTCACGCTCCGCGTAGATGTTGCAGGAGACGACGGACGCGGGAATGGCGTTGTTCGGGTTGAGCAGCTTCAGCGCCACGACCGTGCCGGTGTCGATGGGGAAGCCGTGGTAGTTGACGGTCGCCGCCTGCAAACCGGCCTGCTTCGCCAGCGAGCAGTAGAGCTCCCCGAACTGCGGGTCGATCCGGAACTCGTAGGGGATCTCTCCGAACTGGTACCAGTTCTGATCGACCAGCACCCACTTCGGCTGCGGGTCGGTCTGCATGAGGTGACCGATGACGGAGAACCACTGCGTCGAATAGAGCAGGAGCAGCTCGGCGCCGGAACGCTCGATCTCCCGCCCGATCGCTTCGTAGCTCGCCTTCAACGATGCCCACCCCGCATTCTGGTCGGGCGCGAGCAGGATGTGCGGTTGCCCGGGAACGATGTAGGCCTTCTGGATCATCGGGTTCGGAGATGCTTAATCGCTTAGTCGCTTAATCGCTTAGTCGCTTAATCGCTTAGTCGCTTATTCGCTGGTCGCTGTTCGTCGCCCGGACGCTAATTCGCTGACTCCGGTCGTTCTCGCGAATCAGCGACCAGCGACTAAGCGAATCAGCGAATGCTCAATGCACGTAGGTCTCCGGCATCTGGGCGGTTCGCCGTGACTGGATGATCGACGTAGCCAGGAGGACGCGTCGGCCGATCTCTTCCCACTGGTGGGTGTGGACGAGGTCCGGGACGGCCAGCGACGGTCCGAGGTTGACGGCGACGCAGCCGGCATCGAGGTAGTTCTCGATCGAGTCGAGCGGCACCGGGCCGCCGGCCAGCATGACCACATCGCGGATGGGGCCGCGGATGACGCGGATGTAATCGGGACCGCCGAGGCTTGCCGCCGGGTAGACCTTCACGATGTCGGCGCCTGTCTCCCAGGCCTGGATGATCTCCGTGGCCGTCGCCGCTCCGGCCACGCAGAGCATGTCGTTCTCATTCGCGTACTCGATCAGGCGGGGGTTGGTGTGCGGCGAGACGATGATCTCCGCTCCGGCGCGGCGCGCGGCCGCGGCGTCGTTGGTCGTGCGGACGGTTCCGGCGGCGATGGTGATTCCCTGGGGGCCGTAGTTTCGGGCCAGGGTCGCCATCAGCTCGACGGCGTCGGGCGTCGTGAAGGTGACTTCGACGATGCCGATGCCGTTGCGCGCGTAGGCGTCAGCGACTGCCAGCGCCGCCTCCGCGCTGTCCTCACGGATGACGCCGACGATTTGCTGCGTACAGACTTTGGTGAAGAGGTCTTTGCGGGACATGCCGCGAATTGTATCGATGAACGCGGACCGGTGAGCGACGAATGCGGAAAGGCCCGGCAACGCGCCTCGCCCGCCACGCGCCGCCCTCCCTTCACCGCAGGCGGGCCGCGATCTCCTGGAAGGCAGCCTCTCCCCGCAGGGCGTCGAGCCGCGGGTCCCGCGGAAGGAACACCATCCAGGCGGAGCGATCGTCGAGGGCTTCCTTCAGCGAGCGGATGGCGGCGGCAGGATCGCCGAGGCCGGCGTGGATCACGGCGATGTCGTAGGGCGACACGTAGCCCGCCTCGAACTGCAGTTCCGTCAGCACGCGCTCGGCCTCGGCGCGGTTCCCCGAAATCGCATGCGTGTGCCCGACCATCGCCAGCAGGATGGGGATGCGCTCGACGTCGAGGGCCCGGCGGAATCCTTCCAGCGCCTCGCCGAACCGGCGCTGCTGGCCGAGGGCCAGACCGCGCCAGCCGTGCGCGGGGATGAAGTTCGCATCGAGCTCCAGCGCCTTGTCGAAGCACCGAATGGCGGCGGCGTAGTCGCGGGCGAAGTAATACGGCCAGCCGGAGTGGACGGCGATGATGAGCGACAGGGGATCGAGGTCGGACGCCTTGCGGATCTGCTCGATGGCCGCATCCGGGCGGCCGCGCGCGCTGAGCAGCATGGCGTAGCCGTCATGGGCGTTGGCGTAGTTCGGGTTGAGCTCGATGGCCCGCTGGTAGGCTTCCTCGGCGCCGCTCCAGTCCCACTCGTACCACCAGCGCACGGCGGCCAGGGAGGCCCACGCCTCGGCCAGGCCGTCGTCGATCTCGATCGCTTTCATCGCCGCGGCCTTCGCCTTCGGCATGGTCTCGCGCGGCGGGAGGGGCACGTTGGTGCCGAGCGTGATGAAGCTGTCCGCCATGCCCGCGTACGCATTGGCGAACGACGGATCGGCTTCGATGGCCTCCCGGAAGAAGGAGATCCCGCGCTTCACGCTCTCCTCGGTGCGCTTGTTCCAGTGATAGCGGCCCTTCAGGTACAGCTCGTAGGCCGCCGAGCTCGTCGTGGCTTTCTTTTGCAGGCGCTTGCGCTCCGCGCCCGTGAGCTTGAGGCGCAGCTTGTCGGCGATCTCCGTCGACATCTCTTCCTGGAGCTTCACCACGTCCGAGACCTGGCGGTTGTAGTGCTCCCCCCAGAGGGCCGAGCCGTCCTGCGCATCGACCAGCTCCACGTTGATGACGAGCCGGTCGCCGATGCGCTGCAGGCGGCCGGTCATGACCGCGCGGACGCGGAGGTCGCGGCCCACGGCCAGCGGCTCCGCATCGCGATGCTTGTAGCGGAAGACGGTGCTCCGCGCCATGACCCGCAGCTTCGGCAGTTGCGAGAGGCGGTTGATGATGCCTTCGGTGATGCCGTCGGAGAGGTACTCGCTCTCCGGGTCGTCGCCGACGTTCTCCAGCGGCAGGACGGCGATGGAGTCGATGGTCGACTTGCGCGGCTTGCGCATGCGGCGAAGGAGCGTCTCCGGCACAGAGGTCGAGCTGGAGATGGCGCGCAGAGTCAGGGCCAGATCGCGCGCTGACTGGAAACGCTGATGGGCATTCTTCTCCACGCAGCCTTCGATGACGCGCTGAAACTCCGGTGGTACCGCGTCGCCGAGGACGTCTTTCGGAAGGTCCTCCTTGAGGATGGCCGCGATCGTGGCAGCCCCCGACTCGCGCTGGAACGGCCGTTTGGCCGTCACCATCTCGTAGAGGATGCAACCGAGCGAGAAGATGTCGGCCGAGCCGGTGACCGGCTCGCCGCGCAACTGCTCCGGCGCCATGTACCCGAGCGTACCGAGAATCGTTCCCGCCTCGGTGCGGAAGGGCGCGGTGACGGCGGTGTCGGCCATCGGGTCGCAGAGCGGATCCGTCTGCGCCAGTCCGAAGTCGAGGATCTTCACGCGGCCGTCGGCCGTCAGGAAGATGTTCTCCGGCTTGAGATCGCGGTGGACGACGCCGCGGGCGTGCGCGGCGGCCAGCGCTTCGGCGATCTCCGCACCGATCTCGATCGAGCGCCGCCACTCGACCGTGTTGAGCTCGATCCGCCGCCGCAGGGTTTCCCCTTCCAGCAGCTCGGTGACGACGTAGAACGTGCCGTGCTCGCTGCCGAAGTCGTGGACGGCGAGGATATTGGGATGCGAGAGCGAGGCGACCGCGCGCGCTTCACGCCCGAAGCGCGCCAGGGCGTCGGCATTGGCCGACGACTCCTGCGGCAGCACCTTGATGGCGATCTCGCGCCCCAGGCGCGGATCGCGCGCGCGGTACACCTGGCCCATTCCGCCCTCGCCGAGCAGCGAAAGCACTTCGTACGGGCCGAAGCGCGTACCGGAAGCAAGAGTGGCCATGCGCGCCGCAATTGTATGAGCGGATCAGCCTGGACGAACGAAGGGTGACGATGAATTCATCGTTCGTCCTTCGTTCCTTCGCACCTCCGCGAGCCCTACGCCGCCGGCTGGCCCGTCCGCCTGTCGGTCGGTGCTACTCTTGGATCAAGTCCGAGGAGGCCGCATGGTTCTGATCAACAAGGCGATCAATGAGATCACGGTGAAGCTGGTCTACTACGGCCCCGGTCTCTGCGGAAAGACGACGAACCTCGAGAAGATCTACGGCAATCCCAAGCTCGAGAACAAGGGAAAGATGATCTCCATGGCCACGGAGACGGATCGCACCCTCTTCTTCGATTTCATGCCCATGGAGCTCGGAACCATCGGCGGCCAGAAAGTACGCGTCCAGCTCTACACCGTGCCCGGACAGGTCTTCTACGACGCCACGCGCAAGCTCGTCCTCCGCGGCGCGGACGGCGTGGTGTTCGTGGCCGACTCGCAGTCGACCATGCGCGAATCGAATCTCGACAGCCTGGAGAACCTCAAGACCAACCTCCGCATCAACCGCATCGACCCGGACAAGGTCGCCGTCGTCTTCCAGTTCAACAAGCGCGACCTGGAGAACGTCGACCCCGTCGACGAGATGAAGGAGTACCTCCACACCGGCGATGCGCCGTTCGTCGAGGCCTCGGCGAAGAACGGCACGGGCGTGACGCAGACCCTGCGTGCGGCCGTGGGGAGGATGCTCGAGAACCTGAAGAACAACGTCGACACGACGCTCTACGACGAGCCGGAGCTCGGCCGCCCCGACATGACCGCGCGCAGCGGCGTCACGCCGATGTCCGCCGGAACGCCAAAGCTGTCGATGAAGACGTCTGCGGGCAACGCTCCGGCGCCGGCTCCTGCGTTACCGGTCTTCTCTCCCGTCGAGCCGGAGCAGGCCGGCGCTCCCTTCGATGCAGTCGCCGTCGCCGAGCCGGAGCCCGACGAGGATCCGTTCGGTGCTGTTCACGTGGAGGCGGTCGTGGTCGAAGAAAGTGAGAGTCCGTTCAGTGCGTCCGACAATCCCTTCAGCGCCACCGACAACCCGTTCGGCGCACCGGCAGAAGTGCACGAACCCGGCGCTGAGCGCGCGGAGCTCGAAGAGCTGCTGGCCGGCGCTCGTACCGTCACGGCATCGCTGCAGGACGCGCTCGAACGCGCACGACTGCACGAGCAGCAACTCGCCGAGCGATTGCAGAGGTTGTAGGGGGGAGAGGACGGGTACCGGGTGCCGGGTGCCGGGTACCTGGGTATCGGCTATCGGGTCTCAGGTATCGCGTCGCCGCGTAACTCCGATACCCGATACCCGATACCCGGTACCTGCCCCCCCGCCCGCCCATTGCGCGTGCCCCCCTCATCCTTCATGCTGGCCGGCGCAGCATGGCCTGGTATCAGGAATGGTTCGGCGAGGAGTACCTCGAGCTGTACGCGCATCGCGACGAAAACGAGGCGCGCGAGCAGGTGGCCTTCTTTCGTGCCCAGAGCGGTGACATCCGAGGCCGGGTGCTCGATCTCGCCTGCGGGATGGGGCGTCACATCAAGGAGCTGACGGCTGCGGGCTACGACGCCGTCGGCTGTGACCTTTCGTACACGATGCTCCGGACCGGCCGCACCGAGTACGGCCCCATGCCGGTGGCGCGCGCCGACATGCGGCACCTCCCTTACTTCAGCGGCTCGTTCGCCGGCCTGGTCAACTTCTTCACCAGCTTCGGTTACTTCGCCGGCGAGGAGGAAAACACCCAGGTCGTGCGCGAGATGGCCCGCGTGCTCACGCCGGGAGCGGTCTTTCTCTTCGACTACCTCAACGTTCATCGCGAGCTGGAGAAGCTCGTCCAGCGCGAAATGCGGACCACGCCGATGGGCGACGTGCTCATCGAACGGTGGTTCGACCTCTACGACCGCTCGTTCAACAAACGGATGACGATCGGTCACAAGCGTTACCTGGAGCGCGTTCGCGGATACGATCTCGGCGAGATTTCCATGATGTTCACCACATCCGGCCTTTCCATCCACAACGCCTTCGGTGATTTCCAGGGCCATCCGTTCGAAAGCGGCTCGCCGCGACTCATCCTCGTGGGGAGCAGGAACCGATGACCTTTCCCCTCGATGACTATCCCGGCCTGAACCGCTTCGTGCACGACTGGCTCCACGGGGACGAGCGGTTTCTTCCGCGCCGTCCCTCGTCCGCCTTGAAGGCACCGGGGGACAGGAAAGAAGTGGCGGAGCGGCGTGGGTCGCTCGCGTCCGCGCTCATCGACTCGAACAAACGCTGGGGCTCGTTCGTACGCGAAGACGTCGAGCGCTGGGTGCGCGGCGAGTCCGTGGGCATCGTGGCCGGCCAGCAGGTCGGCCTGGCTGGCGGCCCGCTGTACACGCTGGTCAAGATCGCCACGCTGCTGAAGATGAAGCGGCGGATCGAAGCGGAGGGAACGCCGGTGACGGCGTTCTTCTGGCTGGCCACCGAGGATCACGACTTCAGCGAAGTGGCCACGATCCAGTTGCCCTCGCGGGGAAAGAAACAGACGGACCTCGTGACGCTGCGCGCGTCGCGCGGCCTCGATTCCCGCGAAGTGGTCGGGCCGCTGCCCATCCCCGAAGAGCTGATCCGCGAGCTGCTGACCTTCTTCGACGACCTGCCGCGGCCGGCCTGGCTGCGAGAGGGGATCACCTTCCGCGATTCGTTTGCGGAGCTGGTGGCGTCGCTCGTGCCGAGCGGCCTCGTGCTCATCGACGCCCTGCTACCGGAGCTCCGGCGCGCCGGGGAGCCGCTCTTTGCCGGCATCGCGGCGAACTGGAACGGCATCCAGTCCGCCATCGCCACCCGCTCCAAGGAGCTGGAAGCGGCCGGCTACGAGCCGCAGGTGGTGGCGCGCGAGGGAGAGTACTCGCTGCTCTTTCGCGTCGGAGACGACGGCAGGCGCGAGCTGCTCACGTCGCCGCCGGCGTCGATCGACGAGCCGGAGCGTATCTCCACCTCCGCGCTCACCCGCCCGCTCCTGCAGGATTTCGTCCTGCAGCCCGAGGTCTTCATCGGCGGGCCGGCGGAAGTGGCGTACTACGCCCAGATTGCACCGCTCCACGACCTCCTCGGTGTTCCCTTGCCGCGGGTCGGTTTGCGCGCCCATGCCCTGGCCGCTCCGAAGCGCGTGGTGCGCTACTACGAGCGTTTCGGAATCGCGCCGCGCGAGACGTTCGCGCCGGCCGACGACATCCTCGCCGCGCACGACCCGGCCGGAGTGTCCGAAGTCCAGGCCATCACCCGGGACGCGGAGGAGAACCTCCTCGAGGCCATCGCCAGAATCCGCGAGATCGCCCTCCCCGCCGATCACGCCCTCACGCGCGCCGTCAACCGCTCCATCGGCCACCTGCAGTACCACTTCGGCAAACTGAGCCAGCGCGCCATTCGCGGCCTCGTGCGCAAAGACAGCGAGCGCTATGCAGCGCTGCGCGAGCTCGTGGCCACTTTTTATCCCGACCAAGTCGTGCAGGACCGCTGCGTGGCCTGGTTTGCGCTCTGGTGCGAGTTTGGGGACCATCTCCTCAACACGCTCGTTGACGCCGTGGAGCCCGACGCGAACGTCTGTACGATCGCCAGCCTGTGAGAGGTGAGTACCGAGTGCCGAGTGCCGAGTGCTGAGAGAACGAACAACGAACAACGAACAGCGAACAGCGAAATGCCCGTCGACTACCTCTTCTTCGGCTCCCACCCTGACGACGTCGAGCTCGGGTGTGGGGGCACGATCGTGACGCTGGTGCGATCCGGGGCCACTGCCGGGATCATCGACCTCACCCGCGGCGAGATGGGGACGCGCGGGACTGCGGCAGGACGCCGCCGCGAGGCGCGCAACTCCGCACGTATTCTCGGTGCCAGCTTCCGCGAGCAGCTCGACCTCGGCGACGGTGCTCTGCGCACCGGCCGCGACGAGGAGCTCCAGGTCATCGACGTCATGCGCCGCCACCGGCCCAAGGTCGCTTTCGTCAAGGTCCCCGACGACCGCCATCCCGATCACACGCGCACGGGGAAACTGGTCACGGAAGCGTCGTTCTACGCGGGACTCCGCCGCCTCGAGACGTCCCTCCCCGCCCACCGCCCGCAAGCAGTGGCCTACTACATTCAGAATTACATGTTCCCGCCGAGTTTCGTCGTCGACGTCACCGCGGCCTGGAAGACAAAGATGCGCGCCATCGCCGCCTTCAAGTCGCAGTTCCACAATCCGAAATCGAAAGAGCCGAAGTCGAAGGAGCCGCAGACCTTCATCTCTTCGAAGAAGTTTCTCGACATGATCGAAGCGCGCGGCCGCCACTTCGGCGCGCTGATCGGCAGCGACTTCGGCGAGGCCTTCGTCACGAAACAGCCGCCGCAGATCTGCGACATCATCGCAGCATATGGGGGGAGGGAGCCCTAGAGAAAGTGCCGAGTGCAGAGTGCCAACTGCCGAGATGGTACGAGGCAGGAGCACTCGGCAACTCGGCGTTCGGCAACTCGAGCACTCAACTCAGCAACTCGACACTCAGCAACTCGGCACTCCGCACTCGGCACTTACAACCCATGAAGATCGGCATCACCTGTTATCCCACCTTCGGCGGCTCCGGCGTCGTGGCGACGGAATTGGGGATCTCGCTGGCCAAAGGCGGCGATGACGTGCATTTCATTAGCTACGCGCTGCCGTCGCGGCTGAATCTCATGCACCCGCGCGTGCGCTTTCACGAAGTGACGGTCACGCCGTATCCCCTCTTCGATCCGTATCCGCCGTACACGCTGGCGCTGGCCACGAAGATGGCCGAGGTCGCGGAATACGAACGGCTCGACGTGCTGCATGTGCACTACGCCATTCCGCATGCCATCAGCGCGCACCTCGCTGCGCAGATCCTTGGCAGCAAGGCTCCTAAAGTCATCGCGACGCTGCATGGCACGGACATCACCCTCGTCGGCCGCGACCCGAGCTACCTCCCCATCACCCGCTTCGGGATCGAGGTCTCCAACGGCGTGACGGCCGTGTCGCACTGGCTTCGCGACGAGACGGCGAAGAACTTCGGGACGAAGAAGGAGATCGAAGTCATCCCGAACTTCGTCGATCCGTCGCGGTTCAAGCGGAGCAGCGGTGCCATCCGGCAGCTCTTCGCCGCTTCGAACGAGAAGCTGCTCTGCCACGTGTCGAACTTCAGGCCGGTCAAGCGCGTCATGGACGTGCTACAGGTCTTCGAGCGCGTCTCTCGCGCCGTGCCCTGCCGCCTGCTCATGGTCGGCGACGGACCGGACCGCTCGCGTGCCGAAGCGTTCTGCCGCGATCATCACCTGCGCGAGCGCGTCTTCTTTCTCGGCAACATCCCCAACCTCGAAGAGGTCGTCGGCGCCGCCGACCTCTTCGTCCTCCCATCGGACGCCGAGTCCTTCGGCATGGCCGCCCTGGAGGCGATGGCCAGCGAAGTACCCGTGGTGGCCACGAAAGCCGGCGGTCTCCCCGAGGTGGTCATCGACGGCGAGACCGGCTACCTCCTGCCGGTCGGCGACGTCGAAGGGATGGCTGCGCGCAGCACGGAGATTCTTTCCGACACCGCGTTCCAGCAGCGCCTCGGGCGCCGCGGCCGCGAGCTGGCCGCCTCCGTGTTCGACGAGGCGCTGATCGTGCCGGTGTACCGGGAGTTTTACGAGCGCGTCATCGACGGGGGGACATAAGGGCGAAGGGCGAAGGATGAAGGGCGACGGAGTTTTCGGGGTTCGCTACGGCCTTCCGATCTCCACGAGCGCCCCCAGCGCCGCATCCACTGCCTGCCGCAGTTCCGCGGCCAGCTCGACGACGCCTTCCAGCAGTCCCGCCCGTCCGCGTTTCTCGACCATGTCGCAGAGGCGCACCACGCGGGTCGCGCCGAGGTTTGCGGCACCGCTGCGAAGGGCATGCGCGGCGCGCCAGAGCGACTCCGTATCGCCCGCACCGACGGCAGCGGCGATGGCAGCGAGGCGCGGCGGCGTCTCCGCCAGGAAGAGGTCGATGATCTCGCGCAGCAGGTCGTTGCGTCCCTCGTCGAGCTCCCGCAGAGCGGCAATGGCGGCGGGATCGATGGGCGACTCGTCTTCGCGCAGCCAGCACCCCAGCGTCGCTTCCAGCTCCGCCTCGCGCACCGGCTTCGAGAGATAGTCATTCATGCCGGCGGCGATGCAGCGCTCGCGATCGCCCTCCAGCGCATTCGCGGTCATGGCCACGATCGGCACATGCCGCCCTCGCCTCTCCCGGCGGCGGATCTCCGCGGTGGCGGCGAATCCGTCCATCTCCGGCATCTGGCAGTCCATGAGGACCAGGTCGTACGGGATGCGCTCCACGGCCTCGACGGCCTCGAGCCCGTTGCTGACGGCGTCGGCGGAGAAGCCGAGCTTCTGCAACTGCCTCACCGCCACGCGCTGGTTGACTGTATTGTCCTCGGCGACCAGGATGCGCCGCGCCATGTGAGAGGCTGCTTTCGGCGCCGAGGCTGGTTGCGGCGACGCGGGGCGGGAGGCTGTCGCTCCGGGCAGGACGGAGGCGATGGCGTCGTAAAGCGCCGCAGCCTTCACCGGACGGGTCAGCCAGCGCACACCCTCCCGATCGCGGCGCCCGGCGAAACGGGTGAGGCAGATCGTTCGGCCCCGCATCCGTTCCACGACGTCCTCCGGTGCGTCGCCGTCCAGGATCGCGGCTTCGTACGTCTTGGTGGGATCCTCCTCGCCGTCAGTAGCGATGTTCCATGCCGCGAGTTGCCGGGCGATCGCTTCGCGCGTCGGCGCATGGCCGATGAGCAGGAGGACACGATCCACAGGCAGCGGCGGCCGCGACTCGGGCACGGTGCTCGAACGCTGCAGGCGGACCGTGAACCGGAATCGCGACCCTTCGCCGATGCGGCTCTCCACGCCGATCTCGCCGCCCATGGCCTCCACGATCTGTCGCGAGATCGCCAGGCCGAGACCTGTGCCGCCGTACTTGCGGGACGACGACATGTCCGCCTGCGTGAAGGGCTGGAAGAGCCGGGCCTGGTCACCTTCGGCGATGCCGATGCCGGTGTCGGAGACCGAGACGCGCAGCACGACGCCGTTCGCATCTTCGCTTTCCAGCGCCACCCGCACCACCACCTCGCCTGCCTCGGTGAACTTCACGGCGTTGACGACGAGGTTCGTGAGCACCTGGCGCAACCGGCCGGCGTCGCCGCGTACGGGCGGAATGTTCTCCGCCACGATGGCCGCGACTTCGAGGTCCTTCGCCTGCGCTTGTTCGGTGACGAGATCAAGCGCCGACTCCACGGCCGCGCGCACGTCGAAGTCGCCTTCCTCGAAGCTCAGTTTCCCCGCCTCGATTTTCGAGAAGTCGAGGATGCCGTTGAGGATCGAGAGCAGCGACTCGGCGCTGCCGCGGATCGTCTCCGCGATCTCCCGCTGCTCGGTGGTAAGGCCGGTGTCCAGCAGCAGGCCGGACATGCCGATGATGCCGTTCATCGGCGTGCGGATCTCGTGGCTCATGTTGGCCAGGAACTCCGACTTCATTCGCGCCGAGGCCAGGGCCATATCGCGGGCTCGGGAGAGTTCGGTGTCGATGCGCTTCCGCTCCGTGATGTCGCGCGCCACGGCCTGAAAGCCCGTCACGCCCTTCGCGTCTTCGATGAGCTGCACGTTCTGTCCGAGCCACACCTCGCGGGAATCGGGAAAGAAGGCCGGGAACTCGAAGTAGGTGTGCTTGGTTCGCTCGCGCAACTGCTTCGCGTAGAACGCCAGGGCCTCCTCGCGATAGTCGGGACGGACCAGCTCCGTGAAGTGACGGCCGGCCAGCTCCTCCTGCGAAAGACCGGTGATGGCCTGCGCCGATTCGTTGGCGAAGGTGAAGCGGCCGTAGACGTCCGCGTTGTAGATGACCTCGACGGCATGGCCGATGATGTACTTGAGCCGCTCCTCGCTCTCGCGAGTGGCGCGGAGGGCGCGCTCGCGGTCGCTGACGTCGCTGATCACGGAGAGGACTGCGTCGCGGTCGTCGAAGACGATCCGGTGCGACGTGACTTCCACTTCCACCGGAATGCCGCTGCGGGTGAAGTGCGTCCACAACACGTCGCGGGTGTGCCACGTGCGGCGGATGGTCTCGACCTGGTGGAGCAGGACGCGCTCGTGCTCGCCCACGGGCCTCAGGTCCAGAACCTTCATGTGCAGGAATTCGTCGCGCGAGTAGCCGTACTTCAGCAACGCGGCGTCGTTCACGGCCAGAAAGCGAAGGGTGGCCAGGTCGTATACCCACACCGGCAGGGGGTTGTTCTCGAAGAGCGAGCGGTAGCGGTCCTCGGCGCGGTTTCGCTCTTCGATGCGGTTGCGCAGCTCGAGCAGCGCCACGACGTGCCGCGCCAGCGCCTGCAGTGCCGTCTTCTGCTGCGGTGTGAGGTTCCGCGGCTGGCGATCGATGACGCAGACCGTACCGAGGGGAAGGCCGGCCGCGGTAATCATCGGGGCACCGGCGTAGAAGCGGATGTGCGGCTCCCCCGTTACGAGCGGGTTGTCCGCAAAGCGCTGGTCGGCCGCCGCGTCACGGACTTCGAACACCTCGTCCATGAGGATGGCGTGAGCGCAGAAGGCAACCTCCCGCGGCGCCTCAGGAGCGGCGAGACCCCTGCGGGCCTTGAACCACTGCCGGGTCTCGTCCACCAGCGTGACCAGTGCGATCGGCGTCTCGCAGATGGACGCGGCAAGAGTGACGATGTCGTCGAACTGCTGCTCGGGCAGTGTGTCGAGAATCTCGTACGCCCGCAGAGCGGCCAGCCGCTCCGATTCACGAGGATGTTCGGGTGCCGCGTTCATGCTGGAGTGAGGCGGTTGAAGGCGGCGGCCGGGAAGCGGTTGGGCATGGCTGGCTGAACGGATCGCTCATTCCGCCGGATCCTGGGCCAGCGTGCCGGAAACCACGGCGTGCGGAGCCCGTCTCAGGATCTCGTTTCTGGCGATGGCGTAGCCAAGGATGGCATCGATCAGCATTCGCCGGCCGTCGCGCGACAGCAGGATCAGCACCTTGCGGCGGATCTCCCGCACCTCGATGATGTCCTCCCACCGCATCCACCGCCCGCGCTTCCCGAGCCATCGCAGCACCCGGTTCTCGTACATGACGCCGATCTCGCTGAGAAAGATGTGATCGCCGTACTGCACCACTGCCGCGGCCAGCGTGCCCAGGAAGAGGAGAACCAGCGCCGAGAACGGCAGGATCTCGAACTCCTTCGCGCCCTTGGAGAGATAGTCGAATACCAGCGCCGCCGAGCCGAACGTCGCCGCGCACGAGACGAGTCGCGCCACGGGCGTGCGGTCAAAGCGCAGCGTACCGTTCATCCGGCACCATTAGACACGAAACGCGGGCCGGCGGTTCCAGGGGGGGAGGCGGGGCCGTGAGTACGTGAGTGCCGAGTGCAGAGTGCCGAGTGCCGCGTCGGAGCGCAGAGGCATGACCCGCTCGGCACTCGGCACTCGGTACTCACCCTCCGGCCCTGCTAGAATCCGCCCCCTTATGCGCTGGAGCCAGTATTTCCTCTATACGTTGCGCGAGGTCCCCGCGGACGCGGACGTGATCAGTCAGAAGTTGATGATGCGGGGCGGGATGATCCGGAAGGTCGCGGCCGGCATCTACACCTACCTTCCGCTCGGCGTGCGGTCGCTGCATAAGCTCGAGGCGATCGTGCGCGACGAGATGAATCGCGCCGGTGCGGTCGAAGTAACGATGCCGACCATCCAGCCCGGCGAGCTGTGGATGGAGTCGGGCCGCTGGACCAAGTACGGCAAGGAGCTTCTGCGCGTCAAAGACCGCCATGAGCGCGAGTTCGTCTACGCGCCGACCGCCGAGGAAGTCATCACCGACACCGTCCGCGACACGATCAACTCGTATCGCCAGTTGCCGGTCAACCTCTACCAGATCCAGACGAAGTTCCGTGACGAGCTGCGGCCGCGCTTCGGCCTCATGCGCGGGCGTGAGTTCACCATGAAGGACGCCTACTCCTTCCACGCCTCGCGGGAGTCGCTCGACGAGACCTACGAGAAGATGCGCGAGGCCTACTCCAACGTCTTCCGCCGCTGTGCGCTCGACCATGTGCCGGTCGAGGCAGACACCGGCAACATCGGCGGTTCGGCCTCGCACGAGTTCATGGTCCTGGCCCAGTCAGGCGAAGACGCTGTCGTGCGCTGCCCCAACTGCAACTACGGCGCGAACATGGAGAAAGCGACGTCGAAGTTCTACTCCCACGGCGAAGCTGATCCCGCGTCCTTCACCGAGCTGGCGCCGCTGCACACGCCGGGCACGAAGTCGATCGACGACGTCGGCAAGTTCCTCGGCAAGCCGACGTCCGAGCTCGTGAAGACGCTCGTCTTCGACACGGACCTCGGCCCGGTGATGGTGCTCGTCCGCGGCGACCGCGAAGGCAACGAGATCAAGATCAAGAACCACCTCGGTACGCAGTGGATGGAGATGCTCCCCGACTCGCGTTTCGCGGACGCGATCAACGGCGTTGTCGGCTACTGCGGCCCCGTCGGCACGACGTGCAAGCGCGTGCTCGCCGACGTCTCGCTCAAGGGCCGCGCGAACTGGATCGTCGGCGGGAACAAGGTCGACACGCACCTCGGCGGCGCGAATCCCGGCCGCGACTTCCCCGAGCCGGAATGGGGCGACTTCACTAACGTCTTCGCCGGCGATCCCTGCATTCGCTGCGGTACGGCGCTGCAGATCTACCGTGGGATCGAAGTCGGCCACGTCTTCAAGCTCGGCACCAAATACTCCGAGCCGATGAACTGCACCTACCTCGACGAAAGCGGCCAGCGCCAGCCGATGATCATGGGCTGCTACGGCCTCGGTATCGGCCGCACGGTCGCCGCCGCGGTCGAGCAGAGCCATGACGACGACGGCATCATCTGGCCCATTCCCATCGCCCCGTTCGAGGTGGTCGTCACGCAGGTCGGCAAGGAAGACAACGTCCGCGCCACCGCCGAAGACGTCTATCGGAAACTCGCCGGCGCTGGCATCGACGTCCTGCTTGACGACCGCGACGAGCGGCCCGGCGTGAAATTCAAGGACGCCGACCTGGTCGGTTTTCCGCTGCGTATCGCCGTCGGCGCGAAGAGCCTCGCCAACGGACATGTCGAGTGGAGCCTCCGCAAGGACAAGACGAAGCAGCTTCTCGCACCGGAAGAGGCGCTGGCGCGGACGGTGGAGTTGGTGACCACCGCCCGGTCATCCCGAGCGTAGCGAGAGGACCCGGGGCGGCGGGACGGTTCCGCAAAGACAGGCATCGTGCGGAACCACCCGCCCGCCCAAGGTCCCTCGCGTACGCTCGGGATGACCACTACTGCGCTATCCTTCGCTCAATTCGTCCCATCGGAGGAAGCGCATGCGTAAACGGCTCCTGCTCACACTGTTGGCTCTCGTCGTGGCACTTCCGCTGGCCGCGCAGAACACCGACATCGAGTCGCTTTCCGGTCTGCAGTTCAACTTCGGCAATCCCGGGGCGCGGTCGCTCGGCATGGGCGGTGCGTTTCTCGGACTGGCCGACGACGCGTCGGCCGCCGAGGCTAATCCGGCCGGCCTGACCATCCTGCGCAAGCCGGAGTTCTCCGTGGAGGGGCGCAACTACCAGGAGCAGCAGGTCTTCTCCACCAGCGGCACATTCCCCAACATCAACCGGACGGCGTTCAGCCACTACAGCCAGCGCGTCGACGTTACCTTCGCCAGCTTCGTCTACCCGATCAAGAACTTCACCCTCGGCGTCTACTACCACGAGCCCCTGCGCAATCAAGGCTCCGGCCAGGTCGTCCCGGTCCGCAACGACTTCACGGGCCAGATCAAGACGAATGTCCCCGATTTCTACCTGCCCACGGACGGCCTGAGCGGTCCGGTGACCCGCCAGCAGTGCATCGACCTCAACGCGAAGAATCCCACCCGGATCGCCTGCTCCGGCTACTCCATCCTTCCGTTCCTCAGCGCCGTCGACGTTCACGAGCGGACCTTCGGCCTGGCGGGGGCGTGGAAGATCGGCAAGCTCTCCGTCGGCGGCACGGTGCGCTATCACCGCTTCGGGGAGACAGCCTTCACCTTCCGCGTGAACGACACGTTCGACTTCGACAGCATCTCCGTCCAGGCCACGAGCGACATCACCAAGAACAACCAGACGGCGAAAGATGTCCACGACACGACCTTCGCCGGCGGTTTCAAGTTCGAGGCGAACGACAAGTTCAGCTTCGGCGGCGTCTACAAGCAGGGCGCGAAGTACCAGACGCCCACCTTCGCCGCGAACTCCGACACCAACTTCAGTTTCGTCAAGGTCGCCGACACGACCTTCCACGTCCCCAATATCTATGGCGCCGGCATCTCCTACCGTCCCATCCCGGTGCTCACCATCAACGCCGACGCGGTGCGGGTGAAGTACTCGAACCTCGTCGACGCCTTCGTCTCCATCAACCAGTCGGTGCGCGACGCCGGCAACCCCTTCATCGCCAAGGACGCCACCGAGGCGCACGTTGGCGCTGAGTACTTCTTCCCCACGAAGATCCCCTTCGCCCTGCGCGCAGGCTACTGGCGCGACCCGTCCCATGCGCTCCAGTACAACGGTCCGCTGAACGACCCGAACCGAGTCGCAGCGGCGATCCTGTTCCCGAAGGGGCAGAACCACAACCACTTTTCAGCCGGCGCCGGCCTGGCCTGGCCACGCTTCCAGATCGACGCCGCCTACGACCGCTCCACGCTCTACCGGGTGGGCTCGATCTCGGCGGTGGTACGGTACTAGTGGTCCTTCAATTTTGAATCACGGGGTAAACGTCGCGCAGTTTGATTCGTGCTTGGT
>CAZYTO010000005.1:0-22440 GCA_964650405.1 uncultured Thermoanaerobaculia bacterium
TCGCTGCTCATCGGCGGCGTGGGCATCTTCTCCGTGCTCAAGATCTCCATCTCCGAGCGCCTCTTCGAGATCGGCTTGCGCAAGTCCATCGGGGCCGGGGAAGGGGAGATCTTCCTGCAGTTCCTCATCGAGTCGGTGACGCTCTCCTTCGCCGGCGCCGCGATCGGCCTAGGCCTCGGCGTGATCATCGTGCGTCTCATCAACGGCGTCTTCCCGGGAGGCCTCCCCGTCTCCATGTTCGGCCTCAGCGTGGCCAGCGGCTTCGCCATCTCCATCGGCCTCGTTGCCGGCCTGTATCCGTCGCTCAGCGCCTCACGACTGCAGCCGGTGGAAGCGCTGCGATCGTAGATCGCGGGCGAGCCAGGAGTAACAGTCATCGGCAGGCTCCGTGGAGGACGGACAATCCTGTCCGTCCCCCGAAGAGTATTACCCCGAGGCCGGCATTTGGGCGGCGTTCACGATTTGACGGACAGGATTGTCCGTCCTCCACGCATCCTGCCGATGCGACCATCCATTCACCCGGCCAGCGCGCTCAGCGCCTCGCCCGTCAGCCGGTACACCTGCCACTCGTCCTGCGCCTTCGCGCCGAGGGACTTGTAGAAGTCGATCGATGGCTGATTCCAGTTGAGCACCGCCCATTCCACCCGGCCGCAGTTCCGCTCCACGGCCAGCCGGGCCAGGTGCTGGAGAAGCTTCTTGCCGTAGCCGCGTCCGCGCTTGGACGGATCGACGAAGAGGTCTTCGAGATAGATCCCCGGCTGGGCCAGGAAGGTCGAGAAGTTGTGGAAGAAGAGCGCGAAGCCGACCTCCACGCCGTCCTCGCAGGCGAAGACGACCTCCGCGTACGGCCGGGCGCCGAACAGCGTCTCCTGTAGAAACGCCTCGGTTGCCACACAGGCATGGCGTAGTTTCTCGTACTCGGCCAGGTCCTGGATGAAGCGAAGGATTTTCCCGACGTCGGCTGCGGTCGCAGAGCGGATGCTGAAGTTCGGCATGCGGTGCGATGATAACGGTTCATGGACCCCCGCTTCGTCGTCCACGTCACGCCCGAGATGCTGCGGCACCAGCGCATCCTCGACACGCTGTACTTCGTCTGGCCGGCCTTGGAGCTTCTCGTGCTCTTCGCCATCCTGGGCACGGGGCTGTCCGCGCGCCTGCGCGACGCCTCGGAACGGCTCGTCCGCTGGCGCTTCGTGCAGTGGATGGTCTTCTTCGTCCTGCTGTCGCTGGTCACGACCGCGGCCGAGTTTCCGCTGTCGTTCTACAGCGGCTTCGTCGTCCCGCACCAGTTCGCCCTCACGCACCAGAGCTTCGCGGCGTGGATGGGCGACTTCGGCAAGGCCATCGCCGTCGATCTCGCCATCGGCTGCATGCTGGTCGTGCTCGTCCTCCTGGCCATGCGCTGCGTTCGCCGCTGGTGGCTCGTCCTCTGGGCGGGATCGCTGCCGCTGGTGATCCTCGGTGTCGTGGCCACGCCGCTCATCATCGATCCGATCTTCAACGACTTCCGCCCGTTGAAGGACGCCGTCCTCCGGCGCGACCTCGTGGCCGAGGCCTCGCGCGCGGGCATCGACGCCGCGAGTGTCTATGAAGTCGACAAGTCGAAGCAGACCACGACGATGAACGCCTACGTCACCGGCCTCGGCCCGTCGAAGCGGATCGTCCTGTGGGACACGCTCCTGGCCAAGCTCGATCACGACGAGATCCTGGCCGTGATGGGCCACGAGATGGGGCACTACGTCATGCACCACATCTGGAAGGGCATCGCCTTCGAGGCCGCGGTCACGCTCCTCGGCTTCGCGCTCGCGCAGTGGCTCTTCGAGCGCGGCCTGGCCCGGTGGGGCGCACGCTGGCGGGTGCAGGGGAGGGGAGACTCGGCCTCGCTGCCGTGGCTCCTCGCGCTGGCCACGCTCCTGGCGTTTCTCTTCTCGCCCGTCTACTCCTCGTACTCGCGGCACCTGGAGCACCAGGCCGATCGGTTCGCCCTCGAGCTCACGCACCTGAACGAAGCGGCCGCAACGTCAGAGGTCAAGTTCGCCGAGGACTCGAAAGTAAATCCCGTGCCGAGCCGTTTCATGGAGCTCTGGCGGTACAGCCATCCCGCGGCGCAGCGGCGCATCGACTTCGCCCTGCAGTATCGGCCGTGGGAGAAGGGCCAGCCAAACGAGTTATGGAAGGGAACGGGACCAGGACCAAGGTAGCGAACGGCGAAGCGCTCCTGCGCGGCCTGCGGCGGCGATGCCCCCGCTGCGGCAAAGGGCAACTCTTCTCCCGCGGCATCAAGACGTACGAGCGCTGTTCCGAGTGCAACCTCCTCTTTCAGCGCGACCGCGGCGACACCTGGATGTTCATGATCATCACCGACCGCATTCCCATCCTCTTCGGCATTGCCGCGGTCTTCTTCGGCTTCCACCCCACCACCTGGCCCGCCATCCTCGGCTTCTTCGGAGCCCTGGCAGTCCCGGTCCTCGCCACACTGCGCGAGCGCCAGGGCCTGGCTCTGGCACTCGACTACCTCGTGCGCGTGTACGTGAAGGATCCGTCGCTGGCGTGAGTCACACGACCAACATTCTCAGGTTGAGTCACGCCCGCGCCGGACCGGATGGCGTAGATCGTGTTTCCCAATGCATCGCGGTCGGTCCAGATGCTGGCGATGGCATCGGGTGCGGCGGTGGACACATAGGCTCCCAGCCGGCCGTCTCGAGTGAGAATGAAATGATCGGGGACGAAGGTGAACTCGTCGACCTTGGTGTCTGTATCCGTGGCCGGACCACTGTGAATGTCGGTGGCCAGGTCATAGAAAAGCACGTTCCCCTTCGTGTCGTAGCCGACGCTATCGTCAGCGGCGAGCACCACGTAGAGCAGGGCCGCACCGGCGCGGTTCCGCACCGTGACGAGGGAGCCGGTGCTGTCGAGCACACTGGTCGTGTCGTTAGCCCAATTGGCCGTGAGACCGAGGTCCCTGGCAATCGCGTCGAGATTGACGAGCGCGGGCCTGCCGCGAGTGGCGGCAGAAAGGTGACGCTCACTCAGCACGCGTCCCTGCCGGCGGGCGGTGAGTGTTTCCTTGTACTCCTGATGACCCTGTTTCACGAGCGTGAGCTGGAGATCCGTGCCCAGTTGCACGGTGTCGACGGCGCCGGTCGCCTTCAGGTGAAAGTCAGCAATTGGATCTCCGTGAGCCGTCGTCAGTCCGACCTGACGCCCTCCGGGGTCACGGCGTTTCACGACCGCCGGCATGGCATCGGCATGCACCGTGTGGTTCTCGAGATCCATCCGGAGCGCGAGGCCGCGGACGCGGACGATCTTCCGGGCTAACTCTGGGCTAACTCACCGCGGTCGTCATACGAATACTCATCCGTGGTTTCCTTCGCTTGAATGCGAACAACTTGGTCGGTATGTGGCTTGTAGTGATAGGTCAACCATTCGCCGTTCTGGAAAACGCGAGCGGTGTAGTGGGCGCGATCCTTGATCGTCGCGGAGGTCAGGTTGCCGTTCGCATCGCGCGCTTCTTCGTCAGGTGCCTGCCAGAACGGGACGTCGTCGCGGGACTGGGAGAGGGCTGATACGGCAGTCAGGAGGGTGATGAACACGAACCAGTGAAGTCTCTGCAGGGATGCGCCTCCATATTGATGTCGTTGGGAGCATGTTACCCGAGGTTGCTTCGGCGAGGAGTACCATACGTTGCCAATACATAAGGAGATCCCGATGTCGAGAAAGCGTGCCCTCTCTCTTCTCGCGCTCGTCCTGCTCCTGGCGATTCCCGTCGAGGCCAAGCCGAAGGCGAAGTCGTCGTCGAAAGGGCCGGACCTCTCCATCTGCCCCGGACCGTTCGCCCTCTGCGCCGCATCCACCTGCAAGTTCACCGGCAAGCGGCTGCCGAACAGCAAGTTCCGCGAGGTCGTCTGTACTTGTCCCGTCCTGCAGGGACCGTCCATCGCCGCGCTGCACGGCGGCAACATGCAGGGGAGCTGCAAGCCCCCGGTCGATCCGCAGACGGGAAAGACAGGCGTGTGGTCGCTCTACTCCACGGTCGCCAGCTTCCCGCAGGAGGTGAACGGCACGTGGCAGAAGGACGTGGCGGCCACGCTGCACCTCTGCCCCGCCACGAACGGGAATCCGCCCAAACGGAACTACTACGGCCAGTGCTTCAGCTACTCGTGCACCAATCTCCATGAAGAGAACGGCATCCCGGTGGCCGAGTGCCATTGCCCGGCCTGGTTCATCCTCGACACCGACCGCGGCTTCAACACCGAGGCCGGCCAGTGCCAGGCGAGCATCTGCACCCAGATCCCCGTCGGCGGTCCATTCAACGTCACCTGTGACTTCTGCGCGAACCCGAACAACTGCCCCGGAGGAAATCAGTAGTCCGGTTCGCGCCTCACGCGGAGGCACGCCCAGGAGGGCGAAAAGGACGCAGGCCTCCGCGATCTTGGTGTCTCCGCGTGAGCTTCCCTTGTCGAGAATCAGTCACGCGGAGACGCGGGGATGCGGAGGAAACAGGCCTTACCTCCGCGTTTCCGCGTGAAACCATGGCGGGCGCCATCGGGGGTACCTCTAATGATGTTTGGATACGCGACGATTCGGGCGGAATGGAGTCACTGGCCCGCGAAGCCTCTGACGAGGAGAACGGTCACGACGATGATCGCGCCGCTGAGTCCGAGTGCGGCCGCGAGCACCAGACCGATGAATGCCGCAGTCGACATCCCATACTGAACCCGGTACGGATCGATACCAGGCGGCAGATTTGGATCATGAGTGCGTGCCTCTCGCGGCCGCTTGAAGCGAATGCGGCTGTTGTCGAACTTCTCCACCAGGGACCAGCCTGCTCGCGCTTCCTCTTCGAGGAGCCGGTTGAAATGCTTCGGATTCCTGAAGACCGGCGTATTTGCCCGGACGATCTTGAATTCCCAGTCGCGACTCAAATCCTCGGAACCGTAAGGTGTCATCACTTCCTCTTCCAGTTGCATGAGGATGATGCGGTGGCGTGCCGCCGCCCCGCCGGCAACAGCCGCTGCGCCACCTGACATGGCAGGCCTCCTGTCCGGTTCCCCGGTTGGTTGATTGTGCTCTTCATCAGATCCCTCAATCGCTGATCGCTGGTCGCTGATCGCGTTTCGCTGTGACTTTGACTGCTCCAATCGTCCCAGGCGACCAGCGAACAGCGATCAGCGATCATTGCCACGTCACCACCCACTCGCAATTGCGTGCGCCCTTCGTGTAGCACTGCGTCTGCTGCACGGCCACGTTCTTCACGCCGGTCAGCTCGGCCATGCGCTCGATCCAGCCGGTGATGCGGGAGCAGCCGGCGGCCTGGGTGGGGAAGTTGACGATCCGGATCGTGGCGCCGTGGTCCGTCTGGTTTTCGACCTTCATCTCGCCGCGGTTGTAGAGCGAGGTCCACATCTGTGACGCCTTGCCCATCAGGGCGGGGGGCGTCATGACCATGGCGAAGAAGCGGTAGATGCCCTTGATGGCGTCGCTGGCCGCCTCGCGTCCGGCCCGGCGGGCGAACGCATCGAGCGGCTCGCCCTTCACCTTCGCCGCCTCTTCCGTCAGGCGGTTGAGCATGTACACGGGCACGGTCTCGGTCGCCAGCACCGGCGCCTTGAGGCGGGCGTACTCGTCGGGAAGGCCGCGGAAGAGCTCCTCGCGTTGTGCCGGGGTCAGCTCGGCATCGAGGAACTTCTGCAGACTCCGCACCGGTGAGCCTTTGACGGTGACGCCTGGGTCTACTGCCACGTCGACGGGCATGACGCCTCCAGCGCTCTCTCGCTTGTCGGGATCTCGCGGTGAGTATAATCCAGCGCCCGGCGAGCAGCGGACGGCGAGCGGCGAGCGGGATTGCCGTCCGCTCGCCGCCCGCCGTCACCCGCTCGCTCTACCTGAGGAGGTCTCATGGACGATCAGTCCGCCGCCACCGAAGCAAGCACCGCCGTCGCCGCCGCCGAGGCGTCGAACGAACCGAAGAGCGACGCAAGCGGCAAGCTCGAAGAGCTCTGCGTCAACACCATCCGCTTCCTGGCTGTCGATGCCGTGGAGAAGGCCAAGTCCGGCCATCCCGGCACGCCCATGGGCATGGCCGACATGGCCTTCGTCATCTGGACCGAGTTCCTCCGCCACGATCCCGTCCATCCTCGCTGGAAAAACCGCGACCGCTTCGTCCTCTCGGCCGGCCACGCCTCGATGCTGCTCTACTCGATGCTTCACCTCACCGGCTACGCCGACATGACCATGGACCAGCTCCAGCACTTCCGCCAGTGGGGCTCGAAGACGGCCGGCCATCCGGAGTACGGCCACGCTACGGGCATCGAAGTGACGACTGGTCCGCTGGGCCAGGGCATCGCCCACGCCGTCGGGATGGCCCTCGGCGAGCGGATGCTGGCCGCGCGGTTCAATGCCGATGCGGACGCCTTCAAGCCCGTCGATCACTACATCTACGGCATCTGCTCCGATGGCGATCTCGAAGAGGGGATCAGCCACGAAGCGGCCTCCCTGGCCGGCCACCTCGGTCTCGGCAATCTCATCTTCTTCTACGACGACAACCACATCTCCATCGAGGGCGAGACGCGCCTGTCGTTCTCCGAGGATGTGAAGAAGCGCTTCGACGCCTACGGGTGGCACACGCTGACCATCGACGGCCACGACCGCGACGCCGTGCGCAAGGCCATCCGCAAGGCGCAGAAGGTCACCGACCGGCCCACGATGATCTGTTCCCGCACGGTCATCGGCTGGGGCTCGCCGAAGTACCACGGCACCGCGCGCGCCCATGGCGAGCCGCTCGGCGCCGATGAAGTCAAGGCGACGAAGGAAGCGCTGGGCTGGCCGCAGGAGCCGGCGTTCCTGGTCCCGCCCGAAGTGCAGGCCGAGTTCACCCGCAAGACGAAGAGGCTCGCCCGCAGCCGCAAGGCGTGGGAGAAGGGCTTCGCCGACTGGCGCACCCGCAATGCCGCGCTCGCGGAAGAGTACGACCGCTTCTGGGCGCACACGCTGCCGGCCGACCTCGCGCAGCAGCTCGTCGAGGCCGGGAAGAGCGACAAGGCCCTGGCTACGCGCGCGCTGTCGGGACAGGTCATCCAGAAGCTGGCTGCACTCGTGCCGTTCGTCGTGGGCGGCTCGGCCGACCTCGCCCCGTCGACGAGCACGCTGATCAAGGATGCCACCAGCATCGAGCGCCCCAAGGAGGCTATGACCACGCCGCCGGCGCCCGCCATCTTCAAGGGCCGCAACCTCCACTTCGGCATCCGCGAGCACGGCATGGGGGCCGTCGTGAACGGTCTCACCCTCTACGGCTCGTGGAGAGCGTACGGCGCCACGTTCCTCATCTTCAGCGACTACATGCGCGCCTCGGTCCGCATCTCTTGCCTGATGAACATCCCCTCGATCTTCGTCTACACGCACGATTCGGTCTTCCTCGGCGAGGATGGTCCGACCCACCAGCCGATCGAGCATCTCTTCGCCCTCCGGCTCATTCCCAACATGACCCTCTTCCGTCCCGCCGATGGCGCCGAGACGGCCATGGCCTGGGCTCATGCCGTCACCGGCGATCACGGTCCGACCGTGCTGGTCCTGACGCGGCAGAAGCTCGAGCCGATCAAGCGCACCGAAGGCTTCGACCCGCAGTCGATCCTGCGCGGCGCTTACGTCCTCGACGGCTACGAGCAGGGCGAGATCACCTTCATCGCCACCGGTTCCGAGGTGGCCCTGGCGTTCAAGGCCGCCGACATCCTGAAGGCCGAGGGCGTCAACGCGCGCGTCGTGTCGGCGCCGTGCCTCGACCTCTTCGACCGCCAGGACGCCGCCTACCAGAACGCCGTCCTCGGCGACCGGAGCAAGGTCGTGGCCATCGAGGCCGGCCGTTCCGACGGCTGGTACAAGTACCTCAATCACGATGCCCTCGTGATCGGTATCGACACGTTCGGCCACTCCGCTCCCGCCGAGCAGATCGCCGAGCACCTCGGCTTCACGCCGGAAGCGGTGGCGGCGCGGGTGCGGGCGTGGCGGAAGTGAATCGAAGGCTGGAAGGCTGAAAGGCTGGAAGGCTGAAAGGGGGGTACCGGGCACCAGCTACCCGGTACCTGTTCCCCAACCGCCGCCCACTACAATGCGCGGCATGCGCAACCGCTTCGCCGCCACCCTCACCTTCCTCTTGCTCGCCGCGACCGCCCGGGCCGACTTCCGGGAGCTCAAGAGCTTTCCCGTCGATCCGTCGCTGGCGCTGGCCATCCAGCATGCGGCCGATGACACGCTGAAGGAGCATCCGACCCTCGGTGCCGACAACCTGGCCATCAGCATCATCGACGTCACGCGCTTTTCGACGATCGAGCGGGCGGACGTCCGCGGCGACGCGCCGTTCTATCCCGCCTCCGTTGTCAAGCTCTTCTACATGGCGGAGACGTACCACCAGAAGAAGGAGAACGACGACGACATGCCGCGAGCGCTGCACGAGATGATCCGCCTCTCGGACAACGACGCAACGGCTTTCGTCCTGGACACGATCTCCGATACCTCCAGCGGTCCGAGCCTCGAGGGGCGGGCCCTGCGGAAGTTCATGGACAAGCGCGCCGTGGTCAACCGCTGGTTCGCCTCCATGGGCTACGACATCAGCGCCATGGCCAAGCCGTGGAGCTTCGGCCCGTTCGGCCGCGACCTGCAGCTCATGGGCGGCAAGGACCGGCCCAACCGCAACCGCGCCACGAGCAACGCGGTTGCCGCACTCATGCTCTGGATCGTGCGCCACCGGGCCATCTCTCCCGAGGACAGCCAGGCCATGCTGACCCTCCTGGCCCGCCCTCTCCCACCGGAGAAGGACGAGAACCAGGTCGTGGAGTTCATCGGCGAAGCGCTGCCGCCGGGCTCGCAGCTCTGGTCGAAAGCCGGCTGGACGAGCGAAGTCCGCCACGACGCCGCCTACTTCGAGCTGCCGGACACGCCGAAGGAGAAGGGAAAGAAGCTGATTCTCGTCATCTTCACCCGTGGCCTGGCCGACGACAAGACACTCATTCCCGGGATCGCGAAGAAGGTGCTGGCGAATCTGGCGACGCCGTGAGGGAGGCGAGCGGGGGGCGGCAAGGGGCGAACGGGAGGGTCATCCCTCGCTGCACTTCTCGGAAACTCCCAGTGTTTATGCGGGTTTTACGAGCGAAGAAGCAACTCACGCGGAGGACGCGGAGAAGTCACTCAGTACCCCGCGATCCCCGCGAGCTCCGCGTTAACACGTCCCCCGTCGATCGGTTCCTCTCTCGCCTCCCTCGCGCTGTGTTGGGCTCGATGCCCCGCCCCGCTCGCCGCTCGCCGCAACCCGCTCGCCCGTAAACCATGGAACAAATCGACGTCCTCGACGAAAACGGCCACCCAACCGGCATCACGAAGCCAAAAGACGCGGTCCATCGCGACGGCGACTGGCACCGCGCGGCGCATGTCTGGATCGTGACGACGGACGGTCGCGTCCTGCTGCAGAAGCGGGCGGCGGTCAAGGAGAACTGGCCGGGATGGTGGGACGTTTCCGCCGCCGGGCATTGCAGCGCGGGGGAGTCCGCAGTGGAGACGGCGCTGCGCGAGACGGCGGAGGAACTCGGCCTGGAGCTCTCTGCAGCCGAGCTGCAGCACGCCGGCACCTTCCGCGACCCGGTCGTCCTTCGCGACGGGACGTACATCGATAACGAGATCCACGAGGTCTTTCTCGTCCGGCGCGACGTCGACATCGCCGCCGTCAGGCCGCAGGAGGGCGAGGTGGAAGCCGTGGCCCTCGTGCCCCTGGAAACGCTGCTCTCGCGCCGCGACCTCGTCCCGCACCCCGGCGAGCACGCCCTGATCCGTCAGCTCGCGTCGGCCAGGACCTGAAAGCCTCTCTCGCCCTCTGGCAGCGGCTCGCGGAAGCGGTCGATTCGCGTGACGATCCACTCCTCGCCGCGCCGCTCGACCTCCAGCGTCACCGCCGCCCATACTCCGGACGCGACGTTTTCGCTCCACCGGAAGTGCGCCCCGGGCCACCGCGCTGTCTCGATACCGCGTCCCTTCAGATGCTCCTCCGCCATGGCGATCAACTCCGGAGGTCCGACGTGCTCGCAGGGCATGGGCGGATTATCGCGCAGCCCTGTCGACAATCCTCGGCAGAATGCGTGGGGGAGGGACAATCCTGTCCGTCAACTCACGGCATTGCGCGAATGTCCGTCAACTCATGGCATTGTGCGAATGCCGGCCGCGGGGAGATGCGTTCGGGGGGACGGACAGGATTGTCCGTCCTCCACGCAGCGCATCGCGGCCGGCTCCCCGAACGCGAAGTGCCGCACCCCGGCCACCTCCCGCCGCGGACGTCGGGTATCCGTTACGCGCGGCGCCTCCAGAACGCGTACGCAATCAGCCCCGCCGCGAGGATGCCGAGGCCGATGGCGCTGTCGCGCGGGGCGTGGAGGACGCTGGCGATCACGACCAGCCAGCAGGCGGCGATGAAGAGGAGGGTCGTGAAAGGATGTCCCGGCGTGTGGAAGTGGTCGTCGTCCGCCGTGGATGCCAAGCGGTGCCGGAAGACGAAGAGCGCCAGTCCGGTCAGGCCGAAGAAGAGGAAGTCGACGGAGACGACGTAGCTGAGGATCTGGCCGTACGTGCCGGAGACGACGATGATCATGGCCACGATGCCCTGTAGGACGATGGCCACGACGGGAGCCTGGGTCTTCGGATGTACGGTCCCGACGGACTTGAAGAAGACGCCGTCCTCGGCCATGGCGTAGTAGACGCGCGGCGCGGTGAGCATGCTCTGGCTGAGGAAGCCGAGAGTGGAGATGGCGATGCCGATGGCGATGAGCTTCCCGCCGGTCGGGCCGAGCACTTTCTGCATGACGGCCGAGGCGGGGGCGGTGGTGGCGGCCAGGCCCGCCGCGCCGAGGACGCGGAGGCAGACGATGTTGACGAGGACGTAGACGGTCACGACGCCGATGACGCCGGCCACGAGGCCGATGACGAGATCGCGCTTCGGCCGGCGCAGCTCGCCGGACATGAAGCTGGCCGTCTGCCACCCGCCATAGGCGAACATGACCGGCGTCGTGGCGGCGCCGAAGCGAAGGAGGAGCGAGGGCTCGCCGTCGAGGACCGGCTTGAAGGTGAACTGCGAGCCGCCGGCGAAGGCGAAGCCGGCGAAGACGAGCATGGCGATGGCGGCCAGCTTGAGGATCATGAGCACCGACTGCGTGTCGCTGCCGCTGCGGACGCCGAGACAGTTGATGAAGGTGAGGAGGGCCAGGGTGACGAGGGGGAGGAGCCACTGCGGAATGGCCGCGCCGGTGAGCTCGACGGCGTAGCGTGCGAACGTCGCCGCCACGGCCGCCATGCCGCCGCTCTGCACGACGAGCAGCAGGCCCCAGCCGTAGAGGAAGGCCACCGACGGATGCCAGGCGTCGCGCAGGTAGGCGTACTGGCCGCCGACTTCGGGCCGCAGCGCCGCCAGCTCGGCATAGACGAACGCACCCAGGAGCGCCACGATCCCGCCGGCCACCCAGGCGCCGAGGATCAGCAGCGGCGTGTGCACCTGCACGGCCACCACGTACGGGTTCATGAAGATCCCGCTGCCGATGATGCCGCCCATGACGAGCATGGTGGCGTCGAACGGCCCGAGGCGGCGGGCCAGGCCGGGAGAGGGGGGAGTGGCGAGCGCCGAGTCCCGAGTGCCGAGAGGTTCGCTCATTGGGCTTGATACCCGTCCGATTCCCGGCACTCAGCACTCGGCATTCGGCACTTCATGCGTTCGCCCCCTCTTCACACAACGCCAGCACGGCCTTCGTGAACTGGTCCACGTCGAAGGGCTTGGAGATGACGAGCTTCACGACGCGCGGGTCGAGCTGGGCCAGGGCCGGCTGCGAGACGGCGGAGACGACGGCCACCGGGGTGGCGCGGTGATGCTCGCCGACGTGGCGGATGACGTCGAAGCCGCTGACCTCGGGGACCATGAGGTCGAGGATGACGACGTCATAGCGCGTTCCGGAGCCGAGCCGTTCGAGCGCGCGCCGTCCGTCCGCGGCGGCGTCGATGGCCACGCCGCGCCGCTGCAGCAGCTTCTCGACGAGCCTGCGGATGGCCGAGTCGTCCTCCACGAGGAGGGCGCGATACCGCGGGAGGTCGGGCATGCGGGAGAGTGTACGGGCGGGCGGGGCGGGAGGGAAGGGCGACGCGCGCAGGCGACGCGCGCGACATGCGGACGGCGCAACCGAGTACCTGGGTAACCCCGCAACCCCCGCAACCTCGCAACCTCGCAACCCCGCAACCGCAATTCAGAACGCCTCCTCCAGCGGGATGGCGCGCAGCGCGGGGACATACGGATCAAGCTCGCCCGGCTCGAAGCGGCAGAGGCCGATTGCTTGCCATAAGCCCCCAGCGAGATTGCCGAAGGTTTTGTACCGGCCGTCCGGCGCATAGGCCGCCCATCCCTCGGCGGTCGCGTAGAGGGTGAGGTGCAGCTCGCCTGTGGCGACGCTCCAGAGGCGGATGGTGTTGTCGCAGATGGCGGAGGCGAGCCATCGGCCGTCGTGGCTGAAGGCGACGCTGGTGATGGCGCTCTGGTGGCCGGAGAGGGAGCGGATTTCAGAGCCGTCGGCAGGGTTCCAGAGGCGGATGGTGTGGTCGGCGCTGCCTGAGGCGAGCCATCGGCCGTCGTGGCTGAAGGCCACGCTCCTTATACCGCCTTTGTGGCCCAGGAGGAGGCGGATTTCCTGGCCGCTCCGTGAATCGTAGAGCCGGATGCTGCCGTCGCCCTGTCCACTCGCCAGGAGGTTGCCGTCGGGGCTCCATGCCACGTAATAAGCCGCGAACGCATAAGAGTGCATCCACTGAGGCACGTCGCCCGCGGTGAGCGCCGCTCCCCAGGTGTCGAGGTTCGACATCGCTGCCGCGTCGAGGCGGGCTCCCACGAGTTTCGCTCTGCGCCACGTGCTTCCCTGAAGGTGAGCACCGCGAAGATCCGCGCCGAGAAGGTTGGCTCCGGCGAGGACGGTTTTTTCGGGGGAATCGTTGACCGGCGTCCCTTCGGGCAGGTCGGTCCGAACGAGGACGGCTCCGTCGAGGTTCGCTCCCGTCCTCGGAGATCCTGGCCCGCGAGGTCGAGGGCCAGCTCGCCCCCACCCGAACGTTCCCAGAGGGCGAGCGCATTGGTCTTCAGGATGCTTTCCGAAAGGCTCGTTCCCACGAGGATCTGCTGCGCCCACTCTCTGGCGACGGGAGGGGTGGCCAGGTCGAGGACGAAGTCGATCATGAGGCGGGACATCGTGGCGGTGCCGAGGGCGGTTGCCGCCGCTCCGGCGCGCAGTTCGTCCGAGGCCTGCCTCGCCACCAGCCACTCCAGCACCGATTGATGCACGAAGGAGAACGAGCCTTCGTCATCGCGGCAGAGGAGTGTGCCTGACCCGATGAGGTGGGAGGCGATGGAAGCGTCGGGCGGGTTCTGCTGGTGGATTCGAATGGCGATCATCACCTCTTCGGTCAGCTCGGAGAGGGTCACGTACTTCTCCGTCTTCTGCCAGAGGCGGCCGGCGATGGCAGTCACGGCGGCCCCTCGCGCTTCGGGCGACAAGGTCACCTCCACGCCCCGCGGATGAACGCGGTCGTACTCGAAGATCAGCCAGCGCTCGACGAGTAACTCATAGAGTTTCGCCGCGGAGATGTCTCCGCCGGTTTGTTCCCTGACCGCTCGCAGCTTCTCTCGATCCAGCTCCGTGATGAAACCGAGCATGCGCGGGTTCGCGGAGAGGCCGAGCAGGTCCTTGACGTCGTCGAATTGAGCCCGGCGACTACGACCTGAAGCTCGTCGATCTTAAAGAGCGTCCACGGCTGGTCCGGAGTAAAGGTGAGGTCCGGCTCGTCCTTGTAGAGACGCTGGAAGAAGGCACTGTACTGTTTCCACTTCGGCCAATACGGCGAAAGCGGCTTCTGATCGTCCGTCTCACACTCTTTGAAGTAGGCCTCGCATGCGCCGCGATTGATGTCGTGGTTGCCCGGAACAACGACGATCCGCCGTCGCGTAAGATTCAGATGCTTCGCCAGGGCGTCGAGCAGGTCATACGCGTCATTGAGCTCGCTCGTCTTACCCCACTCGGCGATGTCGCCGCTGAGGATGATGAGGTCGGGAGCGAGGCCGTGGCTTTCTTTGAGCCCGTCGAGGTCATTGCGTAGCCGGGCAAAGATTGAGTCGAACTGGTCGTCGGGAGAGGGGAGTGCCAGCCGGCCGAACCGGTGGTTCCGGCCGAATTGAATATCCGAGATATGCAGGATCGTGACCCAGGTACGGCCTGCCATCCGGATATCAGGCCGTTAACTGCGGATGATGTCAAGGGGTGGAGGACGGACAATCCTGTCCGTCCCACCGTGAAATGCCTCAAAGGCCGACCTTGGGGAGAATTCATGATTGGACGGACAGGATTGTCCGTCCCCCACGCGGGCGTGCATCGGTCTGACTCTTCGCTCCCGCCCGCACCACCCACCCGCGCTCAGAGTAAAGAGCCCTCAGCTCCGCTTCCCGAACCTTCGCTCGATGTTGAAGCCGATGTGCAGGTCGTTCTTCGACAGCGGCGTGCCCTGGTAGGTCGAGGTCACGTACTGGTCGGCGTGGGTGGCGTTGTTGTTCGTGAGGAGGATCTCGAAATAGTGGCCGCCGATGGCGCGCTTGAGGCCGAGGGCCCAGCCGTAGTCGGCTTTCATCGTGCTGGGGAGGTCGCGGTTCTTCGGGACGAATTCCGCGACGAGGCTCAGGGCGGGGCGAAGGGTCACCGCCGCGCCTACAGGGCAGTTGAAGGCGTGTTTGAAGAGGGCGCTCGACGTATTGCCGGAGACGATGCGGCCGGCGTCGGTCACGTACGTCGGGATGGCGAAGACCTCGGCGCGGCGGCCGATCTGACGCGAGAGGATGACCTGGCCGAAGTACGACGTCCGGTCGTTCAGGCCTGCTTCGGTGCGCAGGTCCGTGCCGAGGCGGAGGGCGGTGGAGAAGGGGATGGCGGACGCCTGCTGGACGACGACGTACTTCGCGGCCAGCTCGATGTCGTCGAGGGCGTTGCTGCGGTAGAGCGAGAGCTGGAGGTCGCGTCGCGGGGCGAAGGAGAGGCCGATGCCGACGTCGGCGTTGCTGTCCAGCCCCCACAACGAGTGCACGCGATCGCTGAAGCTGCCCTGGTCGATGGACTGGTTGAACCGGTGGGTGAACTTCACCTCCCACGTCCCCTCGGATGGGATGTGCGAGGTCGGCAGGGTGAGCAGCGTGTCGCCGAGCGGGATGGGGTTGAGGGGGGTGTAGCGGTCCTGGCCGAATGCGCTGAGCGCAACGAGCAGAGCGGCAAACAGAAAAAGGATGAAGGATGAAGGATGGAGGATGGAGGCGCTTCTGCGGGTCACTCGGGCATTCGACGATTCGTCGTTCATCGTTCCTCCTGCATCGTTCGGTTCAGTCATTCGGTGCTCCCCGGCGGATCCAGTCGCGCACGAGCTTGATCTGCGCGTCGGTCAGCGGCGATTGCCCCTGCGGCATGCGGTCGCCGGTGATGCCTGCGCCGGTGATCTTGCGGTAGAGGTACGAGTTGGCGGGATCGAACGGGGCCACGCGCAGGAGCGAGGGCATCTCCACGCTCGGGCGCCCGACGGTGTTGGCGAAGCCCTGCCCGGTGCTGAGGACCATGCTTTCCTGTTTGCCGAGCGGGTCGTGGCAGCCGAGCTGTCCGCAGGTCGGCGTGAAGATCTCGGTCTGGACGCGCGTGTAGGTCGCGGTCGGGTCGATCGGCTCCCCGCCGCCGCCCGCATCTGTTGGTGACTCGAGCTTGCCGCACGACACCACCGTCAACAGAGTTGCAAGGAATGCAAGCCGTCTCATGGTCAACGGAGCGTAACAGAACTTCTGTGTTGCGACACTCAACGATTTGGCAACGGGCGAGCGGGAGACGGGCGAGCGGCGAGCGGGGTAGCGCAATGCGGCGCGGGCTGCATCTGAGAGAAGAACGACGAGGGACGGGTCACGCGGAGACGCGGAGACCGCGGAGGTTTGCTTTTCTCCGCATCCTCCGCGCCTCCGCGTGATGGGCTTTGTTCCTGGCACGACTTGGGTTTCCGCCGAACTGGTGTGAGCGCGTTCCGGTCGAATTCGCCGGAAGCGGCACACCCTTGGCAACTATCTAGGTGGCTCCCTCGTGCGCGAGCGAAGCCAACGGAAAGGAGGACCTAACACATGCGTAGAGGAACTCTCGCAATGGTTGCGCTGGGCCTGCTGGTCTGTATGCCCCTGGCGGCGCAGCGGAACAAGGGTGGGGGCGCCGGTATCCCGATGGGCGGACCAATGGGCGGTCATAGAGCCGTAAGCTCCAGCCCGATGATGCCGACGCACAACGTGACGAACCGGGCCGGCTCGATCACGCGAACCGTGACGAGGTCCGCGGCCGGAACGACCCGGACGATGGTGAACACGGAGGGCAACAAGAGTCTCACCGTGACTCACAGCAAGCTGGCCGGATCGCGCCCTGTCCTCACGCGGACGTTCACCCATGTGCGGAAAACGTCCAGGGTGAAGACGGCGCATCATCGCGTGCATCGCACGAAGGCGCGGCACGCGTCACATTCGAAGAGCGGCAGGTAGCGCTCGAACAGGCGGGGGCGGCTGGCGCCGCTCCTGCCTCCGCCGTCCAACACGGCGCGGGTGCACCGCACCCGAGAGAAGAAACGACGAGGGACGGGTCACGCGGAGACGCGGAGACCGCGGAGGTTTGCTTTTCTCCGCATCCTCCGCGCCTCCGCGTGATGGGTCTTATTCGTTCTTAAGGCCTGCATGAACGGCGGGAGTTTCGTGCTAGGAAGTAACGGAACGCTCGCCCGTCCGTTACTTCTTCTCCTTCGCCTCCGCGACCATCTTCTCCACGTCGGCGAGCAGTTTCTTCGCGTCATAGAGCACGCCGTCTTTCATCACGTACTTCACGCCCCCCACGCGTTCCACGGCGCCCGTCTCGTCGTTCACGTGGATGGCGCCGGTGCCGTAGAGCACCTTGAGGTTCTTCAGCGGGTTCTCCTCGACCATGACCAGGTCGGCGAGGTTGCCGGTGCGGATGATGCCGACTTCGACGGGCTTCCCTTTCGGATCGGCAAGTGTCTCGGCGCCGCAGAGGGTCGCGGAGCGGATGACCTCCAGCGGATGGAAGCCCGCCTCCTGCAGCAGCTCCAGCTCGCGGATGTAGTCGAACCCGTAGAGCTTGTAGATGAAGCCGGAGTCGGAGCCGGTGCAGACCCGGCCTCCGCGGTTCTTGTACTCGTTGAGGAACTGCATCCAGAGCCGGTAGTTGTTCTTCCACTCGATCTCGTCGGCGGTGGTCCAGTTGAACCAGTAGGCGCCGTGCGCGGCGCGGTTCGGCGTGTACCACTTCCAGAGGGAGGGGAGGGTGTACTTGTCGTGCCACTCGGCGCGCATGGCGCGGGTGAGGTCGCGGCTGGCTTCGTAGATGGTGAGGGTGGGATCGACGACGAACTTCCGCTCCAGAAGCTCGTTCATCACCGCGTTCCACTTCGGGCTTCCCGGCGGGGCGGCCTGTTTCCAGAGGCGTCCGGCCTGGCCGAAGCGGTCCTGCTCGTCGTTGTAGTTGTAGTCGGCGGGGAAGTCCTGGACGGTCCGGTCGGCAAAGAGGGCCTCGGGGAGGCCGTACCAGTGCTCCATGCCGCGCAGGCCGAGGCGCGCCGCATCGAGGATGTTCATGCGGGCCACGCCCATCTGGGCGAGGTGAGTGGTCGAGCCGAGGCCCTGCTTCCTGGCCTCGTCGAGCATGGCGGCGAGGATCTCCGGGTCGTAGATCGGATCGCCTCCGGCGCCGCCGCCGAGGATCTTGATCCCGTCGCCGCCCTTCTTCGCCACCCACTGCACGAACTTGCGGGCCTGCTCCGGCGAGTTGAGCGGACCGCCGTCCCACATGCGGCTGGAGGTGAAGACGTACGGCACGATGCGCGGCGCGACGATCTCGTTCTTTGCGCTGCGGTCACGCTCGTGCAAAGTCCAATCGACGCCGTTTCCGGAGCCCGGCTCGCGGACGGTCGTCACGCCGTGCGCCATCCACAGCTTGAAGACGTACTCGGCCGTCGTCCCCTGCTCGACGCCTCCGATGTGGCCGTGCAGGTCGATGAAGCCGGGAAGGACCCAGAGATGCGAGCCGTCGATCTCCTTGTCTCCGGGCTTCGGCCGGTCCTCGGGCTTGATGGCTACGTGGGGAAAGCCGACGCTGCGGATTTCCTTGATGCGGTTGCCTTCGATGACGACGTCGACCGGCCCCTGGGCGGGTGCGCCGGTGCCGTCGATCACCGTCACGCCGCGGAGAACGAGGCGCTTGAAGGGACCTTCGCCTTCATCGGCGCGCCGATCGGGGGCGAACGGTTGCTGTTTCTTGTCTTCGGCAGCGAGGGCGAGTGTGAAGAGAAGCGCGAGCAGAAGAGCGGCTTTGCGCATGAGGACGCCGATTGTACCGAGTGCCGAGGGCCGTTCGGAGTGCCGAGTGCCGTTTCGGAGTGCCGAGTGCTGAGTGCCGAGTGCTGAGGGGCATGAGGCATGAGTGATGGGGCATGAATGGGCTTTGTGTTGCGCCTGGCGTTTCCTCCTTGCGACGCAGTACGTCCGGTTTTGCCTTCATTTCCGATGGGCCTGCTTCGGCTCGCCTCCTCGCGCTCCCGCTCGCCGCCCGCCTTCCTCCCGCTCGCCCACGACCAGTTCCGAGCCGCGCGAACCGGGTCCCCTGAAACCGTTTTCCGGCGTTCGGTGCCATAATTTCGGCACGCGGCTGAACTCCGTTCCCACGGGTACGTACTTCCGGTGGAAGAACGGCTCGCGGGCAGTGGTTCCGGCAAAACGCTCTGGGCGGCGATGCAGACACTGAGGCTCCTTCACTCGGCTGACTTTCCCATCGGCAAATACGCCGACGCGCTCACGCGTGAGGCCATCGCTCCGGCGGCCGTGGAGAGTCTCGAGCACCTGCCTCCGGCAGGCGGCTCGCTGCGGGTGGTCCTCATCGATCAGGCCAACGGCGGCAACGGCCGGCAGACGGTGCTCGATGCACGGACGGCCGTGGTCGGCGTGGGGTTGAGCGAGCAGCCGAAGTGGTTGAAGGAAGAGGATCTCTACTTCGACCTTCCGGCCAATCCCTCGACGTTCGCGCTGCTGGGTACCGTCAAGCGGGCCTACCAGTACCTCTACCAGAAGATGCGGGCCGACCAGCTCGAGCGGCAGCTCGACGACCGGACCCGCGAGCTGCGCGAGGTCAGCAAGGTCGGCATCGCCCTCTCCACCGAGCGCGATCACTCCGCGCTGCTCACCAAGATTCTCTCCAAGGCCCGGGAGCTGTCGCGCGCCGACGCCGGCTCGCTCTACCTGCTGGACACCGCGGATGAGGGGACGGGCGACGGCCGCGTGCTGCGCTGGAAGCTGGCCCAGAACGACTCGGTGGACGTCGATTTCGAAGAGCGCGTCCTCCCCATCACCATGAAGAGCCTGGCCGGCTGCGTCGCCCTGACCGGGGAGATCCTGGTGATCGACGATGCCTACAACCTCCCGGACGGCGTGGAGTACTCGATCAACACGTCGTTCGATCAGGAGAACGGCTACCTGACCAAGTCGATGCTCGTCTTCCCGATGACCACGCACACGGGCGAGATCATCGGGGTGCTGCAGCTCATCAACCGCAAGCGCAGCGGCGCCCCGGCCAAGCTGCGCGCGGAGACGGTGCCGGCGGAAGTGGTGCCCTTCGAGCCGCAGGTGGTCGAGCTCATGCGCTCGCTGGCCGGGCAGGCGGCGGTGGCCGTCGAGAACAACCTGCTCTATGAATCGATCGAGCGGCTGTTCGAAGGCTTCGTCACGGCGGCCGTCACAGCCATTGAACAGCGGGACCCGACGACCTCCGGTCACTCGTTCCGCGTGGCCGATCTGACCGTTGAGCTGGCCCGCGTCGTCGACCGCATCGACGGCGGGCAATACCGCAACGTGCATTTCTCCAGCGACCAGATCCGCGAGATCCGCTACGCCTCGCTGCTGCACGACTTCGGCAAGGTCGGCGTGCGCGAGCAGGTGCTGGTGAAGGAGAAGAAGCTCTATCCCCTGCAGCTCGACACGATCCGGGGCCGGTTCGACTTCGTCATGAAGTCGGCCGAGAGCAACGCCAATCGCCGCAAGCTGGACTACCTGCTCGAGCACGGCCGCGATGCGTACGACGCCTTCGCTGCCGAGGTTGATGCAGAGCTCCGCGAACAGTTGCTGCAACTGCAGAAGGACTTCTCCTTCGTGGCGCAGTCGAACGAGCCGACCGTCCTGCCGGAGGGGGAGTTCCAATACCTCCAGCAGATCGCCACCCGCGACTACGCCGACATCCGCGGTGAGCGCCGCCTGCTCATCGACCCCGAGGAAGCGCGCATCCTGTCCATCCGCAAGGGGAATCTCGATCCCGGCGAGCGGCTGGAGATCGAGCTCCACGTCACCCACACGTTCAACTTCCTCCAGAAGATCCCCTGGACCAAGGACCTCGGCGGCGTGCCGGCCATCGCCTACGCCCACCACGAGAAGCTGAACGGCCGCGGCTATCCCCGCAAGCTCACCGCCGCAGAGATCCCCATGCAGTCGCGCATGATGACCGTGTCCGACATCTACGACGCCCTCACCGCCAGCGACCGCCCCTACAAACGCGCCATCTCCACCGACCGGGCCATCGACATCCTGCGCATGGAAGTGAACGACGGCCTCCTCGATTCCTCCCTGGTGAACGTCTTCGTCGAAGCGAAGGTGTACCAGCGGGCTGGGATTTTGAGGACCTGACGCGGGCATGAAGCTCGCCCTCATCGAAGACGACGCCGATCTCGCCTTTACCGTGCGGCTCAACCTGCAGCGGGAGGGGCACACCGTGGCCGTATTCAGCAACGGGGCGGAGGCGCTGGAGGCGGTGCAGATCGGCGGGTTCGACTTCGTCATCCTCGACCTGAACCTGCCGGACCTGGACGGGCTGACCATCTGCCGCGAGCTGCGGAGGAATCCGGCCACGCGGGGGATGCCCATCCTCATGCTCACGGCGCGCGGCTCGGAGCACGACCGGGTGACCGGACTGGAGCTCGGCGCCGACGACTATCTGGTCAAGCCCTTCAGCGTGCGGGAGCTGATGGCCCGGGTCACGGCCGTGCGGCGGCGGGCGGGGGGCGTGGCCGACGAGCCGGACGTGTATGAGGACGAAGCGCTCCGGGTGGACGCGAAGGCGTACCGCGTCTGGGCGAACGGCGACGAGGTCAAACTGCCGCGGAAGGAGTTCGAGCTGCTCTGGTCCCTCATCCGCCACCGCGGGTCGGTGGTGAGCCGCGACCGCCTCCTCAGCGAGATCTGGGGGATGGCCGAGGACGTGGAGACGCGCACGGTGGACGTCCACGTGCGGAACCTCCGGCGAAAAATCGGCGCCGAACGTATCGCAACCGTGGTCGGCTTCGGTTACCGTTACGATCCGGCGTGAGCGCGCAGGCCCCGGATCGCTCGACGCCGCATTGGAATGATCGCCACACTCTTCATCGCCACTGCCCTCATTGCGCTCATCCTCACGTTCTCGCTGGCGCGGACGCGGGGGGACATCCGCCGTCTCACCCTGCGCGTCGCCGACAGCGATCCCAAGGCCGTGGCTTCGCTGGACGTCGACTCGTTCGGTGATCTCGACGAACTGGCCGGCGGGGTCTACCGGCTGCGCAGCGACCTCACCCGCGCCCTGGCCGCGGCCGACCGGCAGAATCGGCTCCTTCAGCAGATCATGAACGGGTTGGGTGAGGGCGTCGTGGCCATCGACCGGCAGCGGCGCGTCGTTCTGGCCAACCGCAGCTTCGCCGAGCTCTTCGCCCTGCAGGGTGACCTGGTGGGCCGCCCGATCCGCGAGCTGGTGCGCAACTCCGCCCTCTTTGCCGGCTTCGACCGGGCCCTCGACCATACCCCGTCCAGCGAGCGCTTCGAGGCCGGAGGGCGGAAGATCGAGATGCGCGCCCTTCCCCTGCCGTCGCATGAGATCGCCGCCGTGGCCCTGTTCGTCGACCTGACCCAGCTCGAGCACCTCGAGGAAGTGCGCCGCGAGTTCATTGCCGACTTCTCCCACGAGGTGCGCACGCCGCTGGCCGGACTGAAAGGCTCCGTGGAGTCGTTCGAGCTCGGAGCCGGGCAGTTGAGTCACGAAGAGGAGCAGCACCTTCGCCGGATCCTCTCGCGCCAGCTCCTGCGGCTGGAGCGGCTGGTGGACGACCTCTCCGAGCTGACCCGCATCGAGTCCGGGGAGCTGCAGCTCGCCCGCGAAGACGTCGACCTTCGTCAACTGATTGACGATCTTGCCGAGGACTTCGGGGAAGCGGCGGCCAAGAGCGGACTGCGGCTCCTCGTGAGGGGCCAGGCTGCCGCCCGCGGCGCCGCCCCCCGCCTCCAGCAGGCCTTCGCCAACCCGCCCC